>JAOAIT010000044.1 GCA_026414565.1 Verrucomicrobiia bacterium | reverse complement strand
GCGATACGCGACACCGAACGCCTGCGTGAAGCATTATATCCCCCCCGGTTTTTGAATCAAGGCAAAGCCAACACCCATTGCCCATTGCGCCAGATGTAATTATATCCCCCCCGGTTTTTGAATCAAGGCAAAGCCCTGGCGATTGTTTCGTATGACGACGAGGTATTATATCCCCCCCGGTTTTTGAATCAAGGCAAAGCATACGTACGATCGAATTCATAAGAGAGCTCATTATATCCCCCCCGGTTTTTGAATCAAGGCAAAGCGCACATTGCAACCGTGAGCGTCTCGAGCGATTATATCCCCCCCGGTTTTTGAATCAAGGCAAAGCCAGGAGTTTCAACGCCGCGTGCTGGGGCCTATTATATCCCCCCCGGTTTTTGAATCAAGGCAAAGCGGCGGTCAATGAGGCCAGCCGCGGTTATCTATTATATCCCCCCCGGTTTTTGAATCAAGGCAAAGCCGGCGTGGATGAGATTCACGTCAGCGATCGATTATATCCCCCCCGGTTTTTGAATCAAGGCAAAGCCAAGCACCCATTGCCCATCACGCCAGATGTATTATATCCCCCCCGGTTTTTGAATCAAGGCAAAGCTTCATCAGGTCGCCCATTGAGAACCAAGCATTATATCCCCCCCGGTTTTTGAATCAAGGCAAAGCTATGCTTCATAGCATTGACCATGCAGGCGAATTATATCCCCCCCGGTTTTTGAATCAAGGCAAAGCGCCCGGCCCCAGGCACGCGCCCAGTATCAAATTATATCCCCCCCGGTTTTTGAATCAAGGCAAGGTATAGAATAAACTCTTCCCGCTTTCTCTTAGATCTACCAACTCATTTCCTTATTTACCCTCGCTTTTACCGCGAGTTGCCTCAGGGGCCTCCTCTGTTGGCATACGAGCCGCCCATGGTTTGCCGCCCTCTCCTTGCGGGAAAGGCTGTTGTTGGAGGAAATATTGTCTGTTTGAACATTTTGGTTTTTGGGCTAATCAAAGAGGAGTGCGGGCGGGTGCCCCCGGGCGCCGGGCCGGCGCAGACACATGACATGAAACGTTTATTTTTTATCACCGGCTGGCTTTGGCTGGTGCTGGCAGGCATGGCCGTGGCGGCGGGCAATCCCGCCCCCAGTCCCATGGATGTGGCCCGGGCACTAAATCAGGCCTTCACGGAGGTGGCGGACAAGGTCAGCGAATCGGTGGTGGTGATCAAGGTGGCCCAGCGCAACACCTTCCACGACTGGAGCGAGGGCAATCCCTTTCTGGACATGCTGCCGCGGGAGTGGCGGCGGCGCTGGGAGGAGCGGCGGGGCCAGCAAGCGCCGGCCGAGCCGCGTTTCAACGGGCAGGGCTCGGGTCTCATCATCCGTGAGGACGGGTATCTGCTGACCAATTTTCATGTGGTGGAAAATGCCGAGAAAATCCGCGCCCGGCTGCATGACGGGCGGGAGTTCGACGCCACGTTGCGGGGTGCCGATGCGCAATCGGATCTGGCGGTGTTGAAAATCGAGGCCACCGGCCTCAAGGCGGCGCGGTGGGGCGATTCCTCGGCCACCAAGGTGGGGGAATTTGCCATCGCGGTCGGCGCGCCGTTCGACCTGGAATACACCGTGACCGTGGGACACATCAGCGCCAAGGGACGCTCGCGCATCCTGCCGGATCCCTCCATGGATCAGGACTTCTTGCAGACCGATGCCAACATCAATCCCGGCAACAGCGGCGGGCCGCTGGTGAATCTGGAGGGTGAGGTCATCGGCATCAACACCATGATTGCCGGTCTGAACACCGGCATCGGCTTTGCCATTCCCTCCAACCTGGCACGCGAGGTGGCGGCGCAGCTTATTGCCCACGGCAAATACACGCGCAGTTGGCTGGGGGTGGCCATCACCTCGCTGCGGGAAGATCCCGAATACCGCAACCTGGTGAAAGGGGTCAAGGAGGGCGTGATCGTGCGGGAAATCGTGCCCGGCGGGCCGGCCGCCAAAGCCGAGCTCAGGCCGGCGGACATCATCACGGCGGTGGACGGGCGGCCGGTGACCACCTCCCAACAGTTGCGCAACGAAATTCGCGCCAAACCGGTGGGCAGAGAGGTGACCCTCGACGTGTACCGCAAAGATCGTTTCCTCAAAATCAAGGTGCGCCCGGAGGCCTGGCCGGAAGCCAACGAAGTGGCGGCGGCGCCGGGCCGGCGGCCGGCCGCCACACCGCGCGAAGCGGAAAAAGTGCTGGGGCTGACCGTGGAACCCCTCACCCCGGAGCTGGCCAGAAAATTTGCCGTGCAGGCCAAAGCGGGCGTGGTGGTAACCGCCGTGGCCGCGGACAGCCCGGCCGCAGAAAAGGAGATCAAACCAGGGGATGTCATCACCGAGGTGGATCACCAGCCGGTGCGGAGTTTGCAAGATTTCCGGGAGGCCCTGAAAAGCGCCGATTCCAGAAAAGGGGTGGTGGTGAACTTCTTGCGCGGCGGCTCCGGGCGGTTTGTGATTCTCAAAAACCGGGGTGATTAGCCTCCTTCCGCCCGGCTCAGCACGGGTGCCAGCTCTTGCGGGGGCGGGCGATGCTTATTAGGGCGCCACAATGCGATAGAAGCGCTGCGCGCCGGCGGCGTTCGTGTGGACCCACTCCTGCCAGGGGGAGGGGGCAATCAGGTCACCGGTCAGATCCGTCCAATGGCTTCCGTTCAAAGCCGTGCTGGCCTGGATGCGGTAGGCGATGCCGGCCTGTCCGCGCCAGCGCAGGCGCACGTGCTCGCCCTCCACGGCGATGAAGCGCAGGAGCGGGGCCGGACGGGTGATTTGGCCAAGCGCCACCCAGTCGCTGCGGAATTTGCGGAAATCACGTATGGGCAGAAACTTGGCCTGCTGGCCGTCGCCGTACCAGTCCATCACGCCGTTATCGCTGACCAGTTGCACCTGCGTTTCCGGCGTCCACGGGCGGGGCGGCAATTGCACAATGCCCTCGGGATTCATGCCGGCCAGGTTGGCGGTCAACTCCTGCGGCGGGTCCTGCGGCTGGCCGCTCCACAGGTAGAGTTTGAAATCGTCCGGGTACGGGCCGCGGAAATTCAAGGGTGTGCCGGCAATGATCAAATACCCCTGCTCATCCCCCTCCAGGCTGCGGATGCCGCGGCCAAACAAATCCATCTCAATCGGCGGGCCAAAGCGGGCGCTGCCGGGCGGCACATTGCTGCCGATCAACTCGGGGAAATTCAGCACCGGCACCACCAGCGCATAACAGCGGTTGGTGGGCGGCACAAGGGGCGCGCGAAAGCCCACATACACCACATTGGTGCTGCCCGGCGCCCACGCCAGCCCCTCCAGATTGAATCCTCCGGGAGATTTGGGCTCCACGCCTTCCTCCGTGCTGGCGGCCAGACCGTAATAATGCGGGCCTTTGCCGTGGCCGTTGCTGGCGTCCCACTGCACCAAGTCCAGTTTCAGGTAGTCGTACCGCCCCACATACACCAGCGAGATGTTGGTGCCGCTGCCCACCAGATCGGTGGCAAAAAGGCGCGAGCGATTGGTGCGCCCCTCGGCGATGTTGGCGTGGGAATGTGCCCCCAGCCAATAAATCCGGTTGCCCGCGCGCACCGAGGCCTCAATGTCCACCTCCCGCGGCTGGCCGCCCTCGAAATCTGTAAGCCCCAAGAAGGGCGTCATGTTGGTTTGCCAGACGGGCGGCCCGGAAAAACGCCGGGAGTAAAGCCGCAACACCTGGTTTTCATCGTCCCCCACCAGCATCCAATCCTCATCCAGGGCCAGGGCGGTCGAGGCGTCTGCCGCGCCGGAATGATAACGCGTGCCCTCCCGCTCAAAGGCTGACGCGGCATAAGGCACGGTGAGCCGCGCCCGTTGCTGGCCATCCCACACCTCAAGGGTCAAGTTGGCGTAACCCACGCCATGCGGCTCGATGCGCAACGAATAACTCCCGGGGGCTTTGAGCTGCAAACTCAGGGCGGCATTGGAAACCACCAGCGGGTTGTCACTGACGGCCGTGGCGATCAGAAGCGGGCTGTTGGTGGGG
Source organism: Verrucomicrobiia bacterium (assembly GCA_026414565.1). Lineage (NCBI taxonomy): Bacteria > Pseudomonadati > Verrucomicrobiota > Verrucomicrobiia > Verrucomicrobiia bacterium. The sequence continues at coordinate 151,913 of JAOAIT010000044.1, read as the reverse complement.
AGGACGGCAAAATCCAGCGTGGGATTGGTGGGATCACCGATGGTGCCGCACACCGGCCGGACGGGCCGGAATTGCAACGCGCCAGCATTGGCGGCCCCCGGCGTCAGCAGAGCGCCATAAGGGAAGTTGGGGCTGACGCGCGAGACATCGTACTGCAAAGACTCGGGAACCGCGCCATAAAGCTGCCCGTAAAACCAGGCCGATGCCGACGAGGGGGCGGAGTTGCCCGGCCAGCGCGTGGCCGCATCCGGGGTGCCGGCGGGCAGTTGAAGGACGGCAGGCGAATACACCACCGCGTTGGTGTTGCCGCTGAGGACGGCAACCGAGTCTAAAACCTGCGCTCCGGCAGGCTGGCCCTCGAGCAGGCCGTTGTCCCCCCGATCCCAGTCCTCCCCCGCAATGATCGGGGTTGAAGTGGACAGGAGCAGAAAAGTGGCCGTGGTGTTGGGCAACAGGCCGCCGTTGGTGGAAAAGGCCGGCAGTAATAGCTGGGCGGTTTGTGGAGGCAAGGTGTAAGGATGATTCGTAGCCCCCAAAAACAGAAAACCGTTGGCCCCCAAGCGTTGCCCGCTTAAATTGACCGCCCACACGACCCGCCCGGGGTTGTCATTGACCTGTCCCGCGAGGATGACCAACCAGACATTGCTCAGCGCGAGCGCCGGCGCCCCGGCAATTTCCACGTACTCCGCCCCGGCATCCGCGCCGGGGGGATTGATTTTCAATTCGTTCAACCAGACTCGATCATTGTCGCTGACCCGAATGAACGGCGCAGGCAGAAGCTTGTTGGTGGGGTAGGACTGCGTGTCGCCCGTCTGGATGATGGAGAGCTGAAGGTTGCCGGTATGAGCCGCGCCGCTGACCCACTCATTGTCCGGCGCGCGCGCCAGCAATGAGGCCGGCACCGTGTTGGTCATGGTTAGGGTCACCGCCGGCTGAAAAGACTGCCCTCCGTTCGCGCTCAACTCCACCCACGGAGCCGCCGAGAGCCGGAGCACCACCGGGCCGGCCGGCGTGGTGGCCAGCCCCACGGTAAAATTAAACGGCGTGGCATTGCCCTCCTCCAACTCCCATGGTCCCTCCGGTTGCACGAGCACGGCGGGCAGCGGTGCAGCGCCAAAGTTGGGGCCGCCAAGATGATTCAGGGGACGGCCAGCCATGGAAGGAGAGGTCACCTGGCTGGTATCCCCCAACACCAGCGAGAGGGGAGTGCCTTGCAGGTTGTTGGCCGCCATCCAATCCAAGGCACTTGAGCCGGTGTTGTTGCCTGTGCGAGCCACGTAGTCCGGCGTAAAAGGAACTTGCACCACCAGCCCCATCACGGCCATGGCCGCAGGGTTGCGCCGGAAATTGATGGCCCCATAGGCAATGTCGCCACTCCCGGTGTTGTCGAGGATGCCCACGGAATCCCAAATCTGCCAGCCATTGAACCACCCCGCATCCACCAGTCCATCGTTGTTGGCATCCAAATCATCGCCCAAGGCGGGGGCGCGATTGGGGGCGGTAATCAGAAAAAAAGTAACCGAGGGCAGCTCCAAATCCGTGCGGCCGTCCTCGCCCCGATGTCCCACCGTGCTGCTGCTGCCGTGCCCGAAGCCGTCGGCCGGCCCGCTCTGTTGCAACACCGTGGCGCCCGTGACCACCTGAAACTGGTTGGACTGTTGCAAAAGTACCAGGAAACCGTTCTGGCCAAAGGCACGCCCGGACAAATTAAAGAGGTTTTGAATGACGCCCGGATTGCCATTGGCATCCCCTTCCACCGCCAGCAAAAAAGTCCCCGGCGGCATGACTTCATTGGGGTTGCCGCGTAGCTCGATGTACTGGTGGACGCGCGTGTCGCCACCCGGGGGACGCAGCAGAATCTCGCTTATATAGGGAGCGGCCCCGGCCGGGAGGACCATCCACCCTCCAGCCCATAGCGCGAGCCACAACCAAGCCCTGCTCCAACATTTTGTGAGCATCCCTCTTTAATTTCGCTGATTTTGGCGGAAATGTCCACTGCGGGCCGCTTGCCGGGCTGCAGGACCGGGTAAGCCGCAAAGCGCCTGGCCGTGTCGGGTGCCTTCCACGGCCCTCACCCTGCCCCTTGGGGCGTCACACGCGTCAGCCTTTGCTTTGTCCATTGCCAGCAGGCCACGGCCTCTTTAACATGCGCCCATGCAATCCGTGGCCTTGATCACCGGCGCCTCCCGCGGCATCGGGCGAGGCATTGCGCTGGAACTGGCAAAGTTGGGGTGGAGCTTGGTCATCAACTACGCCGGGAATCGTGCCGCAGCAGAAGCCACGGCGGCCGATTGCCTCGCCGCCGCCCGCGATGCCGGGAAGGCCATTCGCGCTGAACCATGCCAGGCCGACATTGCCGAAACCTCCGATCGCACCCGGCTGCTGGATTTCACCCGCCAGGTCTTTGGCCGGCTGGATTTGCTGGTGAACAATGCCGGCGTGGCTCCCCAGGTGCGGGCGGACCTGTTGGAGGCTACCGAGGAAAGTTTTGACCGGCTCATGCGCATCAATCTTAAGGGCCCCTATTTTCTCACGCAACAGGCCGCGCGCTGGATGATTGAGCAGGCCGCCCAAACGCCGCCCGGTCAGCCGCGGCCCAAGATTGTCACCATCACTTCCATCAGCGCCTACACGGCCAGCGTGAACCGCGGAGATTATTGTCTGGCCAAAGCGGCGCTGGCCATGCTCACGCCCCTCTTCGCCGCCCGCCTGGCCGGGCACGGCATCCAGGTGTTTGAAATCCGGCCCGGCATCATCGCCACGGACATGACCGGCCCGGTCAAAGAGAAGTATGACCGACTGATCGCCGAAGGCCTGACCCCCATCGCCCGGTGGGGAACTCCCGAGGATGTGGGCAAGGCGGTGGCCGCCATCGCCCAGGGGCTGTTTCCCTTCAGCACCGGCGAGGTCCTCAATGTGGATGGCGGTTTTCACTTGCGGCGGCTTTAAGTTGGGCCACACTCGGGGCGCCTTATGGCTCTGCGCATCCAAACCCAACTCACCGCCCAACAATTGATGGGACCCGTGCGGCGGTTGTTTGAGCTGTCCGCGCCCAAAATCCTGGGCCTGGAAAAAGAGTGGAATCCCGCCCGGGGCGCGCCCGTGTTCACTGTGCAGGGACGCTATACCACGCGCGGCTGGACGGAGTGGACGCAGGGATTTCAATACGGCTCAGCCCTGTTGCAGTTTGACGCCACGGGGGAGGAGGAATTCCTGCGCCTGGCCCAGAAACAAATTGTGGAGGTGATGGCGCCGCACCTCTCGCATGTCGGCGTGCACGACCACGGCTTCAACAACCTCTCCACTTACGGCAACCTGCGCCGCCTGATGGCCGAGGGACGCATCCCGCACAATGCCTGGCAGGCGGACTTTGCCGAGCTGGCCCTCAAGGTGTCCGGCGCCGTGCAGGCGGCGCGCTGGACGAGCACTGCGGATGGCGGCGGCTTCATCCATTCCTTCAACGGCCCGCACTCGCTCTTCGTGGACACCATCCGCTCGCTGCGCTCGCTGGCCGTGGCGCATCAATTGGGTCACCTGCTCATGGGCGAACAAGAGGCGCGGATCTCCTTGTTGGAGCGGCTCGTACGCCACGCCGAAGCCACGGCCCGCTATTCCGTCTATCATGGCCGCGGCCGCGATGCCTACGATGTGCGCGGGCGCGTGGCGCATGAGTGCATTTTCAATCCGCGCAACGGCGTCTTCCGCTGCCCCAACTCCCAGCAAGGGTATTCGCCCTTCAGCACCTGGACGCGGGGCCTCGCGTGGGCGCTGCTGGGTTTTGCAGAGGAACTGGAATTCCTGGACACCGTGGAGGACCTGCCGTTGAAGCCTCTCGGCGGCCGGGAGAAAATCGTCTCCCTGTGGCTGGAATCGGCGGTGGACACCGCAGATTTCTACCTTGAGAACTCCTGCACGGATGGCATTCCCTTGTGGGACACCGGCGCCCCCCATGCCCACCGGCTCGGCGATTACCTGAACCGTGCCGCCGATCCTTATAATCCGTGGGAGCCGGTGGACAGCAGCGCCGCCGCCATTGCCGCCCAGGGATTGATTCGGTTGGGAAATTACTTGTGCCATCATGGCCAACCCAAAAATGGCGATCGCTACCGGCAGGCGGGTCTGACAGTGGCGCAAACGTTGTTCCAGGAGCCTTATCTGTCCACCCAGCCCAATCATCAAGGCCTGCTTTTGCATTCCGTGTACCATCGGCCCAACGGCTGGGATTACATCGCCCCCGGCCAGAAAGTGCCCAACGGCGAAAGCTCGATGTGGGGGGATTATCACGCCCGCGAACTGGCCCTGCTCATCTGGCGCGAGGCTCGCGGCGGACCCTACCTCACCTTTTTTGCCGGCCTGGGGACTCCCTTGTCGCTCAAACCCAAGAAAACCCGCAAATCATGAAGCCATCTGGCACCCGCTACCTTCTTCTGCAACTGGCCGCCAGCCTGTGCTTGGTGGCCGGTAGTATTTCCGCCGGGACAGCCGAGGCGCCTCCCGGCCGGCCGGCCCCCAGCAATGTGCCCGGCCGGGATTATCCGCGCATCTTGCCGGATTTGCGCATCGTTTTTCGCCTCAAGGCACCGCAGGCCAGGGAAGTCCAGGTCGCCCCCAAAGGCAAAGACAATGGCCTGGGGCCGGAACCGTACACCATGAAAAAGGACTCCAACGGCGTTTGGGAGGTCACCACCCCACCGGTGCGCCCCGGTTTTCATTATTATGAGCTGGTGGTGGACGGCTTGCGCATCAACGATCCCAACAGCGAGACGTACTTTGGCTGGGGCCAGCCCACCAGCGGGTTGGAGGTGCCGGATCCGCAACTGGATTTCTACCAGGCGAGGGACGTGCCCCACGGCGAGGTGCGGGCGTTCTTTTATCACAGCAAAATTACCGGCCTCCTGCGCCGCGCCTTTGTCTATACCCCGCCGGCCTATGAGCGCATGACCAGCCGCCGCTTCCCCGTGCTTTACCTGCAACATGGCGCCGGCGAAAGCGAGCGCGCCTGGAGTGTCCAGGGCCGCGTCAATTTCATCCTGGACAACCTCATTGCCGCCCAAAAGGCCAAACCCATGATCGTGGTGATGGACAATGGTTACGCCCGTCCCGCCGGCGCCACCAATGCCCCCGGCAGCCGGGGCACCGAGGCCTTCGGGGCGGTGTTGCTGCGCGAGCTTATCCCGCTCATTGATGTCAATTACCGCACCCTCGCCGATCGGCGCCATCGGGCCATTGCCGGCTTGTCCATGGGCGCCGGCCAGGCCCTGCAGGTGGGGTTGTCCAATCTGGACACCTTTGCCTGGATTGGCGCCTTCAGCGGGGGCTTCCGCGACTTCAAACCGGCCGAATCCTACGGCGGCATCTTCACCGATGCGCCGCGCCTGAACAACCGCCTGCGGCTGCTCTGGCTGAGCATGGGTCAGGCGGACGCCGGCTATGAGGAAATGAAAACGGCGCATCTGGTCATCGAACGCGCCAACATCCGGCATGTCTGGTTTGAAACCAGCGATGCACACGAATGGCAGGCCTGGCGCAAACATTTTTATGAATTCGCCCAGCGCCTTTTCCAGTAAGGCGAATACCGCAGGGTGGGGGTTGGCCCTTTGGCTTGGCCTGGGGCTGAGTCTGTGGGGGGCAGGCGATTCGCCGGACCTCCCCCCACCCCTCAAGGCCGATGAAGTGGTGCGGCTGCAACCCACAGCCGCCCATTTGGCCACCAATGCCGAAGGCGCCATTTTCTGGGAGGCCCCCCTGACCGTCCACGTCTTTGAGCCGGAGCCGCGCGAATTGATGGTGGGACTGTTTCTGCGCACCCTGGGCATTACCGAGGAGGCCTATTCCCCTGAGCAGCGGCGGCTGGCGGCTGAACGCGCGCGCGGTTTCCTGGTGGATCACCAGCGCGGCAAAAAGGTGCGCCTTCTGCTCGCCGGCCAGAAAGCCGACCTCGGCCCCACCAGCAGCGAAGGACTGGCCACCGCCTGGATTCGATGGCCGGTGGGCAACCAGGAGACGGTGGTTCTGCCGGTCATGGTGGATACCAACTTCACCGCCGGCCGCAGTTTCACCGGTATGGTCCATCTGGTGAACGCCCGAGGGTGGACGGTCATCAGCGACATTGATGATACCATCCGGGACTCGCAGGTGCTGGACCGGCATGCCCTCATGCAAAACACCTTCTGCAAGCCGTTCGTGCCCGTGCCCGGCATGGCGGCGTTGTACCGGCAATGGCAGACTGATCTGGGTTGTGTCTTCTTTTACGTCAGCGGCAGCTCGTGGGCCCTGTATGATCCTCTGCGGGACTTCGTGCGCGCCAACCAATTCCCGGAGGGCGTGTTTGAGCTGCGCCGCGTCTATGGGGACACCTCGGCTTTGCAACTGCTTCGCACCCCGCAAAACTACAAACTCAACACCATCAGCACCATCCTCGAGCGCTGGCCGCACCGCCGGTACATCCTGGTGGGAGATACAGGTGAACGGGATCCGGAAGTCTATGGCCTTCTGGCCCGCCAATATCCGGCCCAGGTGCGCTATATCTTCCTGCGTGATGTCACCAACCAGCCACGCGAGCACGAGCGCTACCGTAAAGCCCTCGAGGGAGTGCCCCCCCAGCGCTGGTTCCTGTTCAAAGACCCGGCTGCCCTCCCGCACCCGAAAACGCTGGCGGAGACAGACCCCTGATCTTTCCTGCCGTCTCAGCACGTTCGCTTATCTGCTCGCCTCCTTTAAGCCGGGCTTTTATAACGGCGCCCGTGCTGAAAGCGTTCCTCTTATTTACCGTGACGGCGGCAGCGGAAATCTTCGGCTGCTATGCCGTGTATCTCTGGCTGCGCCTGCAGCGGCCGGCGTGGTGGCTGGTGCCGGGCGCTTTGTCCCTGGCCTTGTTTGCATGGCTGCTCACCCTGCACCCGCAAACCGGTGCCGGCAGGGTGTATGCCGCCTATGGGGGCGTCTATATTGCGGCTTCCCTGGCGTGGCTGTGGGCGGTGGAAGGCCTTAAACCCGATCAATGGGACGTGCTGGGGGCCGTGATTTGCCTGGTCGGCACCGCCGTAATTCTGTTTGGCCCCCGGGGATGATGTGCTTCAGACCGGCCTGCCACCTTCCAGGCGCTTCATCTGCTCGCGCAAACGGGGCACGGCGGAAGCCGTTTGTGCGGCCATTTGCGACAACGCCAGCAACTCATTCCACGCGGCCGCCTCCGCCTCCCGGCAACTGACTTCAATAGCCGCGCCCACCCGTTCACTCCAATCGGCCGCCAGCCGGGACAGGTTTTTTTCCACCTCGTAACGCGCCTTGCGCAACAGCACGCGCTCCAATGGCCGACGGCAGAGAAAACCGGGCAGGAGATAGATCACGGCGCTGAAGGCAGGATCAAAGGGATAACTCACATCCAGCGGGGGAGCGTCAGGTTCTTTGAGTATAGGTTGATATTCCCAGGGCGGCAGGCTTAATCCCAGGGCGCTTTGCACATGGCCGGCCAGCCGGTCATGAAATGCCCGCACAGTGCGCGTCAGATGCTCCTGGACTCGATGCAGGGGCTGGCAAAACAACGGCCGTTGCGTTTGCGAAATTTGGGCCAGCTCCCGGGCCAGATACTCCTGCACTTTTTCGCGCCACAAGTCCAGAAGCACCGGCAACCGGCAGCGCCTGCGCCCAAACTGCTCCTCCAGCTCACCCGCCAGCCGCTCCTGCAAATCCCGCTGCACCGCCTGCAACTGACCCAGGGACTGCTCCAGCGCCTGAGCCTTCCATTGGCGCGCCAGCACAAACAACTCATCGCGCAACAGCCCGAACCGCTGGCGCTCCTCCAGCAGCCGGGCCGCCAAACACTCGCGCGCCGTCTCGGCCTGCGTGGCTGCCGCCAGTGCCACCCGCAAGTAACCCAGCATCTGCTGGCGCAACGAGGCTAATTTATGCCGGGCTATCTGGCCCCGCGCCCCTTCCGCATCCTGCGCCAGCGGCAGGAGAAATTCACGCAGCAGCGGCTCACGCCACTCTGCGCCGCCCGATTTCACCGAATACATAAACACCGGCAGCCCGGCCCATTCCTGCTGGTGAAGCTGTGTGTGAACGTACCGCAAGACCTGCGCCTGCTGGGGTGCATTGAGCAAATCCGCTTTGGTGATCAAAAGCGCCATGCGGGGCGTATGCTGCCGCAATTCCCGCAACAGGGCCATGTCGCGTTCGGAGAGCGGCGCATCGGCGCTGATGGCCACCAGGCTGGCCCCCACGCGCGGCAGCCAATCCAGCGTGACCGTGGTGTTGTGCTGCAAGGCACTGTCCAAACCGGGGGTGTCCACAAAACTCAAAGGCGCAAAGGGCCGCATTTCCGGCAACACCACCTCAACCGCGGCAACCCGCTTCTGATTGCGCGGATTCTCCTGCTCGTCCACAAAGTGGCGAATTTCCGCCACGGCAATCTCCAGCACCCGGCCATCCTGGAAACGCACCCGGGCCAGCTCGCGCTCTCCATAAACGAGCCGCGTGATGACCGCCGTCAGCGGCACCGCGCTGATGGGCAGCACCGCCCGCCCCAGAAGATGATTCAAAAAGGAGCTTTTGCCCGCCTTGAAGCGCCCCAGTACCGCCACCTCCACCCCCGCCGGGGCGGAGAGCAAATCCTCGCAAGCCGCCAGTGCCGGGTGCAGCGCCTCAAGCTGCCACTCCCGCGCCAGTTGCGCCAGGGCGGCCAGCAGCTCACTGTCCGCCGTGCCCCGCGAAGGAGGCAACGTGGGCACGGCCTCGGCCAATGCCGGCATCGTCCTCATGACTTCACGATCAGCACACTGCAATGAGCGTGGTCACTGATGCGGTCGGCCGTGTCCCCCAACAACCGCCCCCACAGCTCGGAATGGTCGCTGTGCCCCACCACGATCAGGTCATACTGGCCCTCGGCGGCGTATTTGACGATCGTCTTGGCCGGATGCCCCCGGCGCGTGACACATTCAATGTGGATGCCATGCTCCGTCGCCACGGCGGCCACTTCTTTTTGCAGGCTCGCGAAGTAGTCATCCGCAGCTTCGGCTTCGCTCTCCGGTTCCCCGGGCAGGTCGGTGTAGCGGGGCAGCGGTTCCTGCACCCACAACACCGTCAGGTGGGCATTGTATTCCCTGGCCATCACTGCCGCGCGCCGCAAGGCCAACTGGCCGCCCTTTGAGCCATCGTAACCCACGAGTATTTTCTTGAACATAGGCCCTCACTTTCCGCCGTCGGCTGGCGTGGTGCGCTCGTGTGCACCCATGCGCCGCTGATAGAGCCGGCCCCAGGCCGTCATGGTCCTCACCGAAGGTTGAAACCACTTTTGCGCCATCAGCGTGGGCACAAAGGCGCTCAGAATCACCACCGTCACCAGCACGGAATACTGTTCTTGATTGATGATCTTGTTTTGCAGTCCGAAAAGCGCCGAGATGGTGCCGAACGTCAGGCCGGTGGACATCAACAGTGCGGTGTAACTGGCCTCCCGCGGGCGCATGAAGAAATACCGGGAAAGCGGCCAGACCCCCACGATTTTAGTCGCCATTTTCATCAGCAGCAGCACCACGATCAACCCCGCTGCCGCCTTCAAAGCGGGCAGGGACACAAACAAACCGGCCTTGATGAAGTAAAACGGCGTGAAAATGGCAAACGCAATGCTGCGCATGCGATGCACCAGCGTTTTGTCCCGCAAAAACACCCCCGCCACCACCAGCCCCAGCAGGTAGGCCGGCAATACCGCCTCGCTTTTGGCCGAGGACGCCAGCCCGCCCAGAAAAAACAAAACCAGAAAGATGAACTTGACCTCCGGCTCGCTCACCCGGGTGGCCCCCAACCGGCTGATGAGATATTGCGTCCACTTCGGCATGAGCCACAGCATGACGGACGTCACCCCGACAAAAACCACCAGCCAGAGGTTGAAATCAGCAAAGAGAATGCCCAGCGCCAGCACCGTGCCGAAGTCGGTGATAAAACACGCCGCCAGCAGCATTTTGCCCATCGCCGTGCCGCTCAACCCGCCTTCAATCATCACGGCATAAACCACCGCCACCGAAGTGGTGGAGAGAGCAATGCCGGCAATCTGGGCCTGCTGCGTTGGCCAGTGCATGACATACTGGCAGAAAAACCACACCCCCAGAAACGGCAGCAGAAATGACAGCACCCCAATGCTCAGGCTGGCCCGCAGGTTGGCCCGCAGAGAACTGGGATCAATCTCGGCGCCCGCCAGAAAAGTCAGCACGCCGCTGCCCAGCATGGCCAGGAAGTTGGTCCATTCTGTGGTATGCAAAAATGGGGCCTCCCCCGCCGGATGCAGGTTGCCCACCAATACACCCATGAGAATCTCAATCAAGGCCACAGAAATGCCCAGCCGGATGGAAATGAGGCTGGCCAGCAGGGCAAGGCCCATCCAAAAAGCCGCGGTGAACCAGATGTTATCCATGGCGATCTAATGAAGTTTGGGCGCAAAACACATCGCAACAAAAGGCCCGCGGCCCGGCCAAAACAGCCGACTTTTCCGGAAATACCGTGAAGTCAAGAGAAGAGAGGAACCGCCTTGCCGGCGATCGCGCTGAGCCTGGACTGCCCCTGCTTTTCATAAACTGCCTACCGATATCACAGCTTTAACCGGTAGGAGTTATCAGCGCTGAAAACCCGTCAGCACAGTTCTCTGGGCGGCCCAGATGGCAAACCCCATTGCCAAGGCTACAATACCCCAATTCTCCCCAACTGCAATAGTGTAATAGGTTGCCCCGCCAACGGCCTTCCCTGCTTCCTGGAAGGCTCTCGCACCATATCCACGCAAAATCCTGCCCCCATCATTGCAGCCAGTTGGCTTGTTCTGCAGACGTTTTTTCCTCTGCATGATTGTATTGCCCGCCCTGCCCGGCCTGAATTACACTGCCGCCCGGTTACCCGTGTACCCAAGCCGACATGGCAAAGTCCTCCTGGACCCTGACCATACCATGGTTATGAACAACACCTTGTCCCTCAGTCGCCGCCGCTTCCTGCGCAATGCCAGCCTGGCGGCCGCCACCCTGACTTGTCCCGGCATGCTGGCAGCCCCCGGCCGCAGCCAGGCCGTCCGGGTGGGCTGCATTGGCATCGGCACCCGGGGCGGTGATTTGTTGAATGTGCTTGCCGGGATGAACGATGTCCAGGTCACAGCCGTATGCGATGTTTATGGCCCGCACCGGCAAAAGGGCTTGGAACGCTGCAACAACCCCAAGGCCAGGGCCTACGTGGATTATCGCGAGTTGCTGGCCGACAAGGAGGTGGATGCAGTGGTCATTGCCACGCCCGATCACTGGCATTGCCAGATGGTGTTGGACGCCGTAAAAGCCGGCAAAGATATTTACTGCGAAAAAGGTTTCTCGCGCACGCTGGCCGAAGCCAAGCTGATGCGTGCCGCCTTGCAAAAGAGCGGGGTGGTTTTTCAACTTGGCCATCAGGCCCGGCAGGCCACCTGCGCGCTTCAGGCCAAAGAATGGATTGCCCAAGGCCTCCTTGGTCCGGTGTCCCTGGTGCGGACGGGACGCTTCAAGGCCTCCGATCCGGCCCATCCCAACTGGCGATGGTACGGCTATTACGAAAAGTGGGATCGTCCCGATCCCGCCATGGTCCAAAAAGAAGTCCACTGGGATTTATGGCTCGGCCCGGCGCCCAAAATCCCCTGGAATGAGCGTCACTTCTGGCATTGGCGCTGTTACTACGCTTACGGCACCGGTTACGCCGGCGATTTGTTGTCTCATGAACTGGACTTTGTGCAATACCTCCTGGGCCACGGCATCCCGGACACCTGCGCCTGCGCGGGGCTTAACGCCATGTTGCATGATGACCGTGAAGTGCCCGACACCTGGGTGGCCACTTATCAATTCGAGAAACTGCGGCGCACCGTCACCTTTACCGGCAGCATGGTGGCCACCGCCAGCCAGCCGGTGGAAATCTGTGGGCGCGATGCCACCCTGCGCTTTGACGGCATTGCACATGACGTGACCACCTTTGAAATTCAACGGGCGCGCCACAATAAACGCACTGATTTGCCGGCCGGTTATGAGCGGGGCAAAACCCCCGCCCAGCCCCATCATCTGCTGGATTGGATTCAGTGCATTCGTACCCGCGGCACGCCGAAGTGCTCCACCGACGAGGCCTTCATCGAGGCCGCCACCAGTCTTATGTCCCTGGTATCCGCCCAGGAGCGGCGTATGGTGCGCTGGGACCCGGTGAAAGAAGAAATCATTTAACCCATTCTCCCATCAAACCATGTTTCGCAGCACGCTTCCCATTCTGATGCTGGCGGCAGCCGGCCTGGCCGGAGCGGCCCCCGCCCCGGTGCCCACCAATGCCCCCGGCCAAATCAAGGTCCTCTCTGAAGGATTGCACGGGTACATTGGCTTTCATCATGACCCGCCGCCAGCCGAAGGCCGCTACACCGCCGGCATGGGGTTTTATGTGGCCGTGTGGCCGTTGATTGACCAGCCGCTGGCCAATTTCCAGATTGGCCTGCCCAGCTCGTGGGTCATGCCGGACAACTCCGACAACAAGGATCGTCCCCTCGCCCCGGAAGGCACCCTTGCGCGCCAGTGGAAGGCCCGCGGCCCCACATGGAGCAGTGTGTTTCAGACGCTTGAGGGCGGCGTGGGCTACTGGGCACGCAATCATTTTCGCTATGGCCCGCCCAAATTCAGCCTTAATGCCACTCCACAATGTTATGATTACGAAATCGGCTCGCCCGGCTGGTCCTTTTTCTACAGCAATGAGGCCCTGCCCGATGACCGGCTGGGCGTTGCCCAGCTCAGCAACCGCCTGCTGATTCCGCCCGACGGCCTGACTTTTGCCGACAACCCCAACGGCGATTTTTTGGGTTATACCTGGATGGCCCTGCCCTTTACGGACCCCACCGAGGGCGACCCCCCCACCGGGGACCAAAGTTGGACCTGTTTCCTCAGCGCGGCCAATTTCAAAGGCCCCCTGGCTTATTATATCCCCGAAACTTGGAGCAAGATTGGCAAGCTCTTCAACTACCCCTTCCTCTATGGGCGCGGGCTGGACGCCCGCCCCGGCATCATGGGCGGCGGCGCGATGGAAATCAACACCGTCCCCCGCCTGGAAAGCTCGGATGCCCAGGGCCAGCGCTACGTCAAAATCCCCAAGCTCCAATTTCCCGTGGATCAGGAAGGCCGCGCCTGGCTGGTGCAGGAGGTCACTTACTACTCCAAAGGGGCCTTGTACGAGGCCTTCAAACGCTGGCGGGACGGCGGGCCGGTGTGTCCGGGACGTTTTGACCCCGCCCACGCCTGGAAACCCAAATTGAACACCCGCACCACCCGCTTCTCCCAGGCCGGCAAACCCCTCAAAGGGGTGGAAACCGTTTTCGATACCCGCATCTTCGAGGGTAACATTTGGGGCCTGCAGTGGTTTACCAATGCCCCCTATCCGGCCGGTCTTTTTCCCCAATACTCCAAATCGGTGGGCAACGAGCAGGTCGTGATTGCGCCCGCAGAGGTGCCGCCGGAAACCCGCCTGGCGGCCGCCAGTTTCCCGCTCGCCCGGCCCGGCGCGCCTTACACCTCACCCGGCAAGGGGGCATGGGCCAAACCCGGCCCCACCCGTGGCCCCTTCACCACCCAACTGCTGGATGGCTCGGTCGTCACCTACTATTGGTATCGTTTTGTGGATCAGCCCTCGTTCCAGCAATATTCCTGGAGCGAGGAGAAAAAGGCCAAACTCCAGGCTTTTGTGGAAAAAATCCATCAGCACTGGACCCCCGACCGCGATTACATGGCCCCGCCTGCCCGCGGCAAACTGGTCAAACTGGACCCCGGCCTGTGGGTGACCCCGCCGCCAGGTCTTGAGCGCGGTTACGTGCCGATTGTCACCCACCAGGCCGCCCGCAAAGGCTCTTAGTTGCTCTCCAGTTTTTCAATCATGCGCCGGAGTTTGCGCAGGGCAATGTTCTGAATCTGGCGGATGCGCTCGCGGGTCACGTGGAATTTCTCCCCCACCTCCTCCAGGGTGCGCTCCGGGCCGCCATCCAAACCAAAGCGATAGCTCAAGATCTCCGCTTCGCGGGGTTCCAAGCTTTTCATCAATTCCCGCAGCATGTCGCGCACCGTTTCGTCCTCCAGACGGTCATAAGGCGTGCTGGCCTGCTCATCGGCGATCAACTCCGAATACGAGTTGTTGTCGTCGTCCCCAATCGGCGCATCCAGCGAGGCCGGGCGAATGCCGGCCGTGCGCATCAAGGCCACGCGCGAGGGGGAAAGTCCCATCTCCTCGGCCAGCTCCTCATCCGTCGGCTCCCTGCCCAGCTCCTCCTGCAGTTGCATGGCCACGCGGCGCATGCGGGCGATTTTGTCCACCAGATGCACCGGCAGACGAATGGTTTTGGCCTGGTTGGCCAGGGCGCGTTTGATTGCCTGCTTGATCCACCAGGCCGCATAGGTGGAGAGCTTGCCCCCTTTGGCCGGGTCAAACCGCTCCACCGCCTTCATCAGGCCAATGTTGCCCTCACTGATCAAATCCAGCAGGGGCAGGCCGTAATTCTCATAATCATGGGCGATCTTCACCACCAGCCGCAGGTTGGCCTTGATCATTTGTTCCCGCGCTTTCTTGTCGCCTTTCTTGATGCGGGCGGCCAGTTCAATTTCCTGCTCGGGAGTCAACAACGGCACCTCGCCAATCTCTTTGAGATATAGCTTGATGGCACTCTCCCCATCCCACGCCTCATTTTCCCTTTCCTCCCAACTCACCTCGGGTTCCCGTGCCACCTGCGGCGGGGGCGGCGGTGGAGTGGCCGGCGGCGCACTCGAAGGCGCTGGCTCCCCCACGGGCTTCTGTTTTTCCTTGGGTTCACCTTTGGCAGTTTTCATGGGTGCCGGCTTTTTCGCCGCCGACTTATTCCGGCGGACAACTTTTTTCTGGGATATTTTTTGCTTAAGCATATGGCGTATTGTCCTTCCTAGCATTTTTCATGCCTGAAAGCCTGGGCAGACCCACAAGCGACGCAGCCCGGACTGCCCCCGCACCCCAAGCTGGCTTGGTTTACGGCCCACCCATGACCTGTTTGTTTCACATTACTCATTATAGGGGTTTAAGATTTTTTTTATCAAAAAAAGTTGTGCAGTGAAAATTTTCTTACCGAAAATGTTTTGGGAGGTATTAGAACAACCTAGGCCACGCCTGCTTGTGTGTCATCTTGGCGCAGGTTAAGCGAATCATGGCACCCAGCTTCCCGTCTCCCCTTCAGCATGGCCCGCTATGGGCGCCCTGAAGAAATCCTGCCGGCGCCGTTGAAGCGGGCCAGCAATTCTCGGGCTTGTTTTTGGCACCGCGGGTGACTGCCCTGCCGGGCCATATCCTCCAGCGCTTGCAGGGCTTTGGCATCTTTGCCCTGCTCCAAGGCGTATCTGGCCCACATGAGAATGAAGCCGCAATTGTCCGGCTCTAGTTGGGCGGCGGTCTGAAGATGCCGAATGGCGGCCGCCGGGTTCTCCCCTTGGACTGACTCCAAAAAGCCCAGGCGATTGTGGGCGACGGCGCAGTTGGGTTGCAGGGTAATGGCTTGGCGCAAGGGGGTGCGGATCAGGCGGGCCTGCTCCTCTGGCATGCGCAACAGAACGCCATTAGGTTGCAGGGCCTGCTCCAGGCGGAGGCGGCCCAAATGGTAATGGACACTGTAGTTGCGGGAGCCGGCCCGCACCGCGCGCTCCAGGTGAGCCAGGGCTTCCTTGGGTTGGTTACGCTCGGCGGCCAGCAACCCCAAGCCCTCGGCCCCATAGGGGCCCGCAGGTTGCAAACGTCCGGCCAGCTCAAACCAGGCTTGGGCATCCTCGGAGCGGCGCACATGAATCAACAGCCAACCCAACTGAAAGGCCATTTCCGCAGGAGGCACCGGGCGGGTCCACACCGAGGTCATGGCATTGGTCCGGCCGCGAATGGGCAGTCTCATGGGTTCAAACTGGCCGCGCTCATAGTACTGCCTCAATTGCGCCTCCAACTGGGCCAAGGTGACCTTGAAGACGTTGGTCACCGCCGATACTGCCGGCTCGCCGGCACGCAGGGCCTCGGTAAATTGCCGGAAGCGAGCCCGGTGCGCCGGATTATCTCCCAAGGCAAGGTAATGAGCCAGGAGCCAGGATTGTGCGTAAAAG
The DNA here is from genome assembly GCA_026414565.1 of Verrucomicrobiia bacterium. NCBI lineage: Bacteria > Pseudomonadati > Verrucomicrobiota > Verrucomicrobiia > Verrucomicrobiia bacterium. Next base: position 135,795 of record JAOAIT010000044.1, on the reverse strand, counting down.
ATGCCCTGATGCTCCTGCTCGTTATATTGGGGCGACTCGTGATTCACCTCCAGCAGCTCCCGCAACGGCATGAACGACTGCCGGGCTAGGATGCGCAGCCGACGCGCCGAAGGTTTGCCAATGAGCACTTCTTTATCTGTCACCTCAAATGTGGAATAGACATCGGCCATGCCCTCCTCCAGCCATAGTGGCCAGAACAGCGAATTGCGCCGCAGCAGCAGATGGGTGTACTCGTGAAATATGGTCTGCAGGCTTTCGCCCTGCAAATGGGCGGCATCCAAAGCCATCCAGTTGGCTTCCATGGCCCGGGTAAAGTAGCCACTGACCGCCTTGGGCCTGCCCTCGTAGAGCGGTTTGAAAGGCGTGAATTCGCGATCATTGCGAAAAACGTACAAAAAGATGGGCGAAGCCGCCGTGGCCTCGGCCCCGGCCAAGGCCCCATAATGATGACGAAACAGCTCGATGCGACCCACGACGGCCATCAGCTCCTGCGTGGATAGATTGGAAAAAGCGCGGAGGAAGGGCGTCCGCATTTCAATCCAACCCTGCGGCGGGGCGGGTGCCGCCATCAACCCAGTCGAAAAACAGCCCCACAACATCAGGGCCAACAGCCACTCTGGCCAGCTAGGGCCTGCGGCAACGTTAATGCCCCCCCGGCGGCGGGAGAGGGCTTGCGGCCTGAGATGTGGCTGCGCCAGCATCATGGATTAGCGTATCATTGGTCATGGGCCGGAGCAAGATGAGGAGGGCGCCCTCCCCCGCAATGGCCACCCCCCCTGAGTCGAGCCGACTTGGGGGAGCAGGCAGAACAAAATACAACCAAGTTTTGACAAATCACGTTTAGCCGAAGCGCCCCCGATGAATTAGTTTTTTACGCGACGACACGACTCTTGTTTTAGATTTGCTTATCGTTAAAATGACGCATAAGCAAGTTGGGGTGGGGTGTGCCCTGATGGGTAAGGGTCGGCGAGGTGGTGCCATGGCGCATACGTTGACAACGTGCACGTTCTGCGGGGTGGGCTGCGGGATTTACCTGGAGTCCCAGGGCAACCGCATCACCGGCGTGTATCCCAGCATGTCGCATCCGTCGAACCAGGGGCGCATTTGTGTGCGGGGTTGGAATGTGCATGAAGTGGCCAGCTCACCCGATCGCCTGATGCATCCCCTGCTGCGGAAAAACGGTAAGTTTGAGCCGGTTTCGTGGGAGGAGGCCTATGCCTTCATTGCCCGGCGGTTGCAGGAAATCAAAGCACGCCATGGGCCGGACGCGGTGGGCTTTTACAACAGCCCGCGCTGCTCGAATGAGGAGAGCTACCTGCTGCAAAAACTGGCCCGGGCTGTGATGGGCACCAACAACTTGGAGCATGGCACCGGGGTTTATTGCAACAACAGCGTGGACACGCTGTGTGAAATGTTGGGAGTGCCGGCGAGCACCAATCCCATCAGCGATCTCCTGGAAAGCGGGGTGATCGTGGTGGACGGCGTGGATTTGGGCATGCAACTGCCCACCATCGGAGGCTGGGTGATGCGGGCGAAGCTGCGCGGCGCCACGGTCATCGTCATTGATGCCCGCCGGCAGCGGGTGGCAGAAACGGCGGATCTCCATTTGCAGTTGCGCCCGGGTTACCGCGTGGCTCTCTATGGGGCCATGGCCAAGGTCATCGTGGATCGCGGCCTCATGAATCTGCCGTTCATCAAGGCCCACTGCGCCGATTACGAAAAATTCCTCCAGGAAATCCAGGCCTACGATTTGGTCTCCATCGCCGAAAGCTGCGGTGTGCCGGCGGCCGACATTGAACAGGCGGCCATAGCGTACGCCACGGCCCCCTCCGCCGCCATTCTCTATTCCACGGGGGTGGCCGCACGGGGCAAAGGCAGCATTCGCGCCCTGGTCAATCTGGCGTTGCTCACGGGCAACCTGGGCAGGCCGGGCGGCGGTTTATATCCCCTCAATGAACACAACAACCTGCAGGGGGTGTGTGATCTGGGCATGCTGCCGGACCGCCTGCCGGGCTATGGGCGCGTGGAGGATCCGCAAGCGCGGGAGCCGCTGGAAAAACTTTGGGGCGTACGGCTGCCCGCCCGCCCCGGCGTGGGGGCGCAGGAGGCTTTGGAAAACCACACGCAAGGATTGAAAGGCATCTGGCTGCTGCGTTATGACCCGGTGAACACGGCGGTTTTTTGTGAGGCAGGGCAGGCCCTGCGGCAAATGGAGCTGGTGGTGGTGCAACACCTGTTCATGACCTCCACCGCCGAGTATGCCCACGTGGTACTCCCCACCGTGGCGTTTGGCGAGGAGCAAGTCACCTTTACCAGCACGGACCGGCGCATTCAACTGGCGCGCCAGGTCATTCAACCTCCGGCCGGGCCGCGGCCGGCATGGCTGCAACTGACGCAGATGGCCAACGCCCTGGGCGCCGGCTGGCATTACGCCGATAGTGCGGCGGTCATGGAGGAGATTGCGCAGGCCGTGCCGTTCTACAGCGGCGCCACCCATGAAAACCTGGGGCGCGAATACGGCCGGGCCTGGCCCTGCACCAAGGACCGCCCCCTCGGCACGCCCCGACTGTTTGAAAAATTATCGCCCGAACCGCAATTCCGGTTTGCGCCCGTGCCCCGCCCGGCGGGCACCTTCGGGCCGACGGCGGAGTTTCCCATGGCGGTGATTTTTGGGAGCAGCCTCTACTACTGGCATCAAAACGTGCTGGTCAAGCACAGTGAAACGCTGAAACGGGAGCTGCGCGTGCTGCTGCTGGATTACCCAGAAGGTTTTGTCGAGGTGAACGATGAAGACGCGCGCACCCTGGGCATCCGGGATGGAGCGCCCATCCGGCTGGTGGCGGCCCACGGCACCTCCACCACCACCGCGCGCGTGACCCCCGAAGTCCGCAGCGGCACCATTTACGTGCCCTTTTTCGTGAAGGAAGTCATGCGCCAAATCACCGGGGAAGGCGCGTTTGAGGCGGTCAGCCGCACCAAGCCCCTGTTTGTGCGTTTGGAGAAAGTGTAAGTATGCGCGCCCGACTGGTTGCCCGCGAGGATGTGCTGAAAATCGTGGACGTGCTGCGGCGCGATCACGAGGTGCTGGCCCCGTTCAACGGGCGGGGCCGCGACACCTATTTTGATGTGGTCACCGAGGCCAACCGCAGTCTGATTCAACTGCACGTCCCCAATCCTTATTATCCGCCCAAACGCTACGTGCTGCCGCATATCGAGCAGTTGTTTCGCATCCGCAAGGCCGACGGGAGTTATGAGATCCAATCCACCTACGACGAAAAGAAGCGGGCCATCTTCGGCATCCGCTCGTGTGATGTGGCGGGCATCTATCATCTCGACCGTTTTTACCTGGGGCGCGAATTTCGGGACCCCTATTACGCGCGGCGGCGGGCCCATTTGTTCCTGGTGAACATGGTCTGCACGGATCCGCAGGTGGACATCAATGACGAATGTTATTGCCTGTGCACCGACACCGGGCCGGCGGCCAAAGCGCACTTCGATTTGCAGCTCATGGATTTGGGCGCGGAGGGCTTTCTGGTGGTGGCGGGCAGTCCCGCCGGCGAGGCCCTCTTTGCCGAGCCGTTTTTCCAGAAGGCCACCCCCGGGCACGTGGCGCGGCGCCGCCAGATTCTGAGCGAGGTGCGGCAGCGTTTCAAAACCACCACCGGCTGGTTCAGCGCCACCGTGCGGTATATCAGCCAGGAAAAGGTGCTCGAAAAAACGTGGGCGGAAATCGGCAGCCGCTGCCTGGAATGTGGCGGCTGCACCTACGTCTGCCCCGCCTGCACCTGCTTTACCGTGACCGACCGCCCCACCGGCCCGGATGAATTTGAGCGGGTGCGGCTCTGGGATGCCTGCGCCTTGTACGGTTTCACCCGCATGGCCGGCGGACACAACCCCCGCAAGGCCGTGCATGACCGGCGCAACCGGCGATTCTTCCGCAAACTGGCCCATTATTTCATCCAGCGCGAGCTGTCCATGGCCTGCGTAGGCTGTGGCCGCTGCGCGGCGGTGTGTCACGGCGATGTGGGAATGCCCAGCACCATCGAAATGATCCGGCGCGCCACCACGGAGTATCTGGCCCATGAATCTGCCGCCGCCCACTGATAACATTTACCTGCCCAAACTCGCCCGCCTCGAGCGCGTCGTGGACGAGATTGACGAGGTGCGCACATTCTTCTGGCGGTTTCTGGATGCGGCCGATCAGGAGGCGTTTCGCGGATTCAAGCCGGGACAGTTCGCCCAGGTTTCCGTCTTCGGCGCCGGCGAGTTTCCCGCCTCCCTCCCCCCCAGCCCCACGGAGAAGGAGGTTTTTTTCACGGTGCGCCGGGTGGGGCGCGCCACGGAGGCGCTGCACAAATTGCAACCGGGCGCCATTTTCGGCGTGCGCGGCCCGTACGGCAACGGCTTTCCGATGGAGCAGTATGCCGGGCGTAATCTGGTGTTTGTGGCGGGGGGCATTGGCCTGATTCCGCTGCGGTCATGCATTGTTTATGCGCTGGCCCATCGGGAAAAGTTCGGGCGGATTCAGATCTTCTACGGCGCCAAAACTCCCAAAGAATTGATGTACCGCCCCCTCCTGCACGAATGGGAAAAAGCAGGGGGATTTGAGTGCCATTTGACGGTGGATCGCGCGGACAATGGATGGCAGGGCCATACCGGCGTGGTGGGCAGCTTGTTTCGCAAGCCGGGGGTCAAGGTGCCCACCGAAAACACCACCGCTTTCGTCTGCGGACCGCCGGTGATGTTTCGCTTCGTGATCAAGGATTTGCTGGACATGGGCTTCAAGGATACCGACATCGTCTCCACCCTGGAGCGGTACATGAAATGCGGCGTGGGCAAGTGCGGCCATTGTTGCATCGGGGTGGCCTATGTGTGCATGGATGGGCCGGTGTTCACCTACCAGCAAATTAAGAAGCTCGGAGAAGATATTTGATGCAACCGTTGCGTTCAGCCCTGGAAGCCGTGCTCCGTGGCCACACCGCCGTGGTAGGGGTGGGCAACCCTGACCACGGCGATGACGGCGCGGGGGTGCGGCTGGCCGAGAAGCTGCTGGCGGCCGGGTGCGCCAACGTGTTTGTGGCGGGCACGACGCCGGAGCAGACGGCCCCTTCGCTGGCGCGCCTGGGGTTTGAACGGATGTTGTTTCTGGACGCCGTCGAGTTTGGCGGGGCGCCGGGCGATGTGGTGCTGCTGGGAGCGCGGGAAATCCAAAGCCGTTTCCCGCAGGTGTCCACCCACAAGCTTTCGCTGGGCATGCTGGCCCGGATGCTGGAAGTGGACCGCGGCACCCAGATCTGGCTTTTGGGCATGCAACCGGGCAGCCTCAGGGGGAATACGCTTTCGGAAGTGATGGAGGCCACCGTGGCCGCGCTGACCATCCTCCTGCAGGAAATCATGCAACCCACCCCGCGGGGGTGGGAAAAAAGATGACGGCATGGCAACCCCTGAACATGCGGTTTTGGCGGCGCTGATGGCCTGCGCCATCGGGGCGGCCCTGGCTTTGTTCACCGGCAGGCGGCCGCGCCTGGCCGGAGGCCTGGCCTTGGCCGCGGTGCTGCTGGCCGCCGCCGCCATTTTCTGGGGCGCCGTGCGGGTGCTCGATGAAGGTCCCTACCGCGTGCTCACGCTGCCGTTGTGGAAATACTTTGCGCTCCGGGTTTACGTGGATGGATTGAGCGCCGTTTTCCTGCTGCTCATCGCGGTCATCGCCGTCCCGGCGGCGCTGTTTTCGCTGCCGTACCTGAAGCACTACGCCGAGTACAGCGCCGGCCATTACTACGCCAATTTGCTCATGTTTCTGGCGGGAATGATCGGCCTGGTGACCACCACCGATGCCATGTTCTTCTTTTTCATCTTCTGGCAGGTCATGACGCTGACCAGCTACGCCCTCGTGCGTTTCGAGCATAAAAAGCCGGAGAACCGCCATGCCGCCCGGCGGTATTTGTGGATGATGCAAATCGCCTGTGGGCTGACCATGATCGGGGCCGAGCTGCTGGCCGGAGGCGCCGTGATCACCGGGGCGCATCCGCTGGACCGGTATGATTTCGAAGCGCTGCATGCGCAGTTGCCGCAATTGCTGGCCGAAAAACCGTGGATGGTCTCCACCGCGCTGGCCTTGTTTCTGGTGGGCTTCGGCATCAAGGCGGGCATGTGGCCTTTCGGGCAATTCTGGCTGCCGGACGCCCATCCGGCCGCCCCCTCCCCGGTCAGTGCCCTGCTGTCCGGCGTAATGATTAAAACCGGGGTTTATGGCCTGATGCGATATTTCTTGTGGCTATCGCCGCTGGAGGCGCGCCAACTGTTTCCCCTTGCCGGCTGGGGTCTGGCGCTGGCCTGGCTGGGCGCCATCACGCTCTTCACCGGCACGTTCCAGGCGCTCAAACAAGAGCACACCAAGCGCCTGCTGGCCTTCCACAGCATCGGCCAGGTGGGCTACATCCTGCTGGCGCTGGGAGCCTCTATGGCCTTTTTGAGCGCCAATGAGCCGGCGGCGGATGCGCTGGCGGCGGTGGCCTTTCTGGGCGCTCTCTTTCACACCATCAACCATGGTCTGTTCAAAAGTTTGCTCTTCCTCAATGCCGGTTCCCTGCTGGCCGCCACCGGCACCCAGGACCTCAACCGCCTGGGCGGGTTGATGCGCCTTATGCCGGTCACCGCGGTCACCGCTCTGGTGGCCTCGCTGAGCATCTCGGGGGTGCCGTTGTTCAACGGCTTTGCCAGCAAATGGTGCATTTACACCGCCACCCTCGAAGGCGGCGCCTACCTCAATTATCTGCCCCTGCTGGGCTTGGTGGCCCTCCTGACCAGCGCGCTGACCCTGGCCTCCTTCATCAAATTTTTCGGCAGCGCCTTTCTGGGACGGCGCAGCCAGTGGATACATGAACTGGCCGGGGATCCGGCCCAATTCCGCCATCATCCCCTGATGCGCGGGCCCATGGTGTTCCTCGCCGTCCTTTGTCTGATGGTGGGCCTGTTGCCCGCGCTGGCGGTGCAACTCTTGCAGGCCGCCCTGCTCGCCAGCGCCCAGGGCTTGGGCGACATTTTTGCGCAGGTGGTGCCGCTGCAAGCCCACACCTGGAGCGGGGTGGACATCCTGATGGGCGAGGCCCGCTTCGCTCCGCTGGCACTGTTGGTGGTGCTGGTGTTGATGGCCGGCCTCGCGTGGGGGTTGTCCCGCATGGGCCAGGCCGTCCGCCGTGCAGATGCGCCGTGGCTGTGCGGCTATGTGCGGGAGACGGAAGATGCCCGCTTTGGCGCGCACCATTATTACACGGAAGTGAAGAAACATTTGCACTGGCTGGGAGGCCATCTCCCGGCCGGACCGGATAAACCTGGAAAGAGTCATTAATGCCTACTGCTCCTCATGCGGTAATTTATGCGTTGCTGATCCTGGGCCTATGCGCCGGGGTGTGTTGGGGCCTGCGCCGCCGGCGGATGGCGGCGGGCTGGACGGCCTTTGGCGGCACAGCCGCGGCTGCGCTGCTCATGGTTTATGCGGCTCTGAAGACGCTGTGGGCGGCGGGCCCGCCCGATCATGCCGTGACCTACCTGGCCTTTCACCAGTACGGTTTTGCCCTGCGCCTCTATGTGGACGGCCTGAGCGCCATCTTCGTGCTGCTGATCGCCGTGATCGCGCCGGCCTCGGCTTTCTATTCCATTGCCTACCTGCGACACTATCCCCACCACGACGTGGGACGGTATTATCCCAACTTCCTGCTCTTTTTGGCGGGCATGACAGGGCTGGTCACCACCACCGATGCCATGTTCTTCTTCTTCATCTTCTGGCAGTTGATGACATTGACCTCCTGGGCGTTGATTCGTTTTGAGCGCGAGAACGAGGCCTGCCGGCGCGCCGCGCGCAAATATATGTGGCTGATGCAGTCCGCCTGTTTCATCACCATGCTCGGGGCGGGCTTGGTGGCGTCGGGAGGCGCCCACGTCCACGGTGAAGCCCTGGCCCGCTATGATTTCGATGCGATCAGTCATCGGCTGGAGGAAATCTTGGCGCTGCACCCGGGGCGCGTGGGCTTGGGCCTGGCTCTGTTCCTGATCGGCTTCGGCATCAAAGCCGGCATGTGGCCCTTCGGCAAGATCTGGCTGCCGGACGCCCATGCTTCGGCGCCTTCGCCGGTAAGCGCCATGTTGTCCGGCGTGATGATCAAAACCGGCGTGTACGGCCTCCTGCGGTACTTTCTCTGGCTGCTGCCGCCCGGGGTGTTGAAGGGAGCCAAGCCGTTCCCGCTGACGTCCTGGGGAGGTTTGTTGACGGTCCTGGGCACGGCCACGCTGGCCATCGGCACCGCGCAAGCCCTGCGTCAGACCCAGACCAAACGCCTGCTGGCCTACAGCAGCATTGGCCAGGTGGGATACATGTTGCTGGGACTGGGCGTGTGCCTGATGTTGCTGCCCACCCCGCTGGCCGGCGTGGCGGCGCTGGCGTTGTACGGTTGCCTGTTTCATCTCCTGAATCATGGGGTGTTCAAGAGCCTGCTGTTTCTGAACGCGGGAACTTTGTTGACGGCCACGGGCACCCAGGACTTGAACCGCCTGGGCGGTCTCTGGCGGCCCATGCCCTGGACGGCGCTCTGCGCCCTGGTGGGCGTGGTTTCGATTGTGGGCGCGCCGTTGACCAACGGCTTTGCCAGCAAGTGGGGCCTCTACAGCGCGGCCATTCAAGGAGGGGTTCAGTCGTGGTTGCTTCCGGTTTGCGCGTTGCTGGCGATTCTGACCAGCGGCCTCACCCTGGCCGTGTTTGTGCGTTTCTACGGCGCGGCCTTCCTCTCGCGGACCAGCGCTCTGGTCCGGGAAAAGCTTGCCCAGGCCACTCCCCTGGAGGGCAGCCCGCTGCAACTGGCCCCCAAGATCTGGCTGGCGGCCTGGTGTGTGGTGCTGGGTTTGATGCCTTTCCTGGGAGTGCGCGCCATTGAACTGGGGTTGCAGCAAAGCCGCCAGGGACTGGGCATTATTCTGGCCGAGGCCACCCCCCTGGGCGGCCATCTGGCGGGCGGATTGATGGCAGGCGAGGCGCAGGCGGTGTGGACTCCGCTGGCCCTGGCCGGCACGTTGGCGTTGATGCTCATGCTAGCGCGCGCCATCTCCACCCTCGGCGGCGCCGCCCGCCGCCAGGCCGCACCGTGGCTGTGTGGGTATGCCACCCAGCAGGAAGCCCACCGTTACCGGGCAGAACATTTCTTCAAACCCCTCGTGCGCTGGCTGCGCAGCCCCGCTTCCGCCCATCATCCCGACAAACCCGCAGCGCCCCAAACCGACTGACCGGCATGGCATCACGCGACATCCTCCACCAGTTGAAACAGCGCTTCGGCGCGGCCATCCCGCGGGCCAGCGTGGCGGCCGCGGATCGCTTATATGTCTTTGTCACCCCCGAGGCCCTCAAGGAGGTCTGCCACTTTGTCTTTCGCGACCTCGACGCCCGCTACATCATCAGCATCGGCGCGGATGACCGGCCCTATTCCGGCAAGTTCCTGGTGGCGCACAATTTCGCCTTCGATCAACGGCACCTGCTCTGCAGCATCATGACGGAAGTCGAGCCCAATGGCGGCCGCCCGCAGGTGCCGAGCATCAGCGACGTGGTGCCGCCGGCCAACTGGGCGGAGCGCGAATTTCGTGATTTGGTGGGGATCGAGCCGGTGGGCCATCGTTACCCCAAACGCCTGGTGCTGCCCGATGGCTGGCCGGAGGGGGTGCATCCCCTGCGCAAGGATGTGCCCCATGACTATTGCCCGCCCGATTATGACGAGGAACGGGATTTCCAGTTTGACGCGCCGCCGGAAGGCTGTGTGGTGGTGCCCTTCGGGCCGTTTCATCCCACCCTGGATGAACCCACGCACTTCCGTCTGTACGTCGAGGGGGAGACGGTGCGGGGCTGCGAATATCGCGGATTCATGGCTCACCGGGGCATTGAAAAACTGGCGGAAACCGTGCTCGGCTACAATGACATCCCCATGATGGCCGAGCGCATTTGCGGGATTTGCGGCTGCGTGCACAACGTGGCCTATGCGCAGGCCGTGGAGAATGCGGCGGCGATTGTGGTGCCGCCGCGCGCGGAGTACATCCGCACCATCATGCTGGAGCTGGAGCGCCTGCACAGCCATCTGCTCTGGGTGGGGCTGGCCTGCCACATCGTCGGTTTTGACACCTTGTTCATGCAGGCTTTTCGCATCCGCGAGCCGGTCATGTGGATGGCGGAGCAGATCAGCGGCAACCGCAAGACCTACTCCCTCTGCCTCATTGGCGGGGTGCGTTGGGAAATTACGCCCGAGCTCAAGGCGGGGCTGCGGCAGGTGCTCGACAAGCTGGAAACGGAGTGGCAGGCGGTGGTGGCGGCCGTCAGCCGCGATCGCAACCTGCAGCGGCGGACCCGCGGCGTGGGCATCACCACGCCGGCGCTGGTGAAAGATGCGGCCCTTATCGGGCCGGTGGCCCGCGCCGCAGGCGTGGCCGTGGACTGCCGCCGTGATCATCCCTACGCCGCGTATGACAAGGTGGAATTCGACGTAATCGTGGAGCAGGGCGGCGACGTCTGGGCCCGCGTGGTGGTGCGCATGAAGGAGGTCTTTGAATCCATCAAGATCATCCGCCAGTGCCTGGACAAAATGGAGCCAGGCCCGATTCAGGCGCCCATCAAGGACGAGCTGCCGGCGGGGCGCTTCGGCATGTCCTCGGTGGAGGCACCACGGGGCGAATCGCATCACTTTGTCATCACCGGCGAGCAGAACCGGCCGCGCCGGTGGCGGGTGCGGGCGCCCACGTATCAAAACCTGCAGGGCATCCCGGCCATGATCAAGGACCAACAACTGGCCGACATGACCATTTCCTTGGGCAGCATTGATCCCTGTTTCTCCTGCACCGACCGGCTGGAAATCGTGGACATTCGCAGCCACCACACACGCCTGTGGACGCAGGAGGAACTGATCCGGATGGTGCGGCAGAAAAAGTATGAATAAGACCTCCCAGGTAAACCTGATGGCGGCGGAGATTGCATGAGCACGCTGGCTTTTTTCAAAATCCTGGCGGGCGGCCTGGCCAACGTGCTGGCGGTGCTGCTGCTGGCGCCCTTGTTTGAGGGCATCCTGCGCAAGGTGACCGCCCTCATTCAATCCCGGCGCGGGCCGCCGGTGTGGCAGCCGTACTTCGATTTGCTCAAGCTCCTGGGCAAGGAAGATATCGAGTCGGGCGAATCGCCGCTGATGCAGCGGCTGGCGGCCTATTTGTCGCTGGGCGCCGTTTTGACGGTGGCCTGGCTGGTGCCGATGGGGTTTGCGCCGCCGTTGAGTCCGGCGGGAGACGCCATCCTGCTGATTTATCTGCTGGGCCTGTGCGCCATTTCGACCCTGCTGGCGGGGCTGGCGGCCGGCAGCACGTATTCCATGCTGGGCATCAGCCGGGAAATGATGACGGTGATCACCTTGGAGCCGTTGTTTGCGGTGGCGCTGGTGATTGGGGCGGTGCACACCAATAGCTTGCGCCTCGAAGCCGTGCTGTCAGGCTCGGTCTATGCGGCGGCGGGCTTCCCCTGGAGCGGCCTGATCATGCTGGTTTTGATGTTGCTGTCCTTCCAGGCATTTGTGCAACGGGTGCCTTTCGACATTTCCGAGGCCGAAACCGAGATCATGGAGGGGCCGCTGATGGAGTATTCCGGCCCCAAACTGGCGCTGTTCAAATATGCGCAGATGGCCAAAGTGGTCTTATACAGCGCCCTCTTTGTGGCGCTGTTTGTCCCGTGGGGCGCAGGCCTGCCCTGGTATTTGAGCGTGCCGGTGTTTTGGTTGAAAGTGCTGGGCATGGTGTTGCTGGTCACGCTGGTGGCTGCCACCCATGCCCGCTACCGCATTGACCAGGCTTTGCGGTATTACGTGATCCTGTTGGGGGTGGCCCTGGTGGCCCTCGTGTTGGCAGCCAATGGTTACTAAATCGCCCATGCCATGAGTGCCTTGAGCAAACTCAAAGAAGCCTATCTCTGCCTGAAGGCCGGGCGGGTCACGCTCCCCTACCCCGCCCGCCCGCAGCCGGCGCCGCCGCGCTTCCGCGGACGGCCGATCTTCGATGCCCATCGCTGCATTGGGTGCGCGGGCTGCGCCAACAACTGCCCCGCGCGCGAAATCCTGGTGTTGGATGTCTGCCAGGAAATCCGCATCTTGAAATACCTGGGACGCCGCTGCACGTACTGCGGTCGTTGCGCGGACCTCTGCCCCGAAAAGGCCATTACCATGAGCAAGGATTACGAGACCGCCACCAACCACATCGGGGATCTTCAGCAAACCCTGGAGTTGTTCATGAGCACCTGCCAGCGATGCGGCCGCTGTTTCAAGGAGCCGACGCCCTTGGAACAGCTCAAACTCAAAGGCTACCGGTTTGATGATCTGGCCCATGATCGGTGGATTTTCCGCTCCCAGGCCTACCTGGAAAAAGACCAGGTCGTAGGCGATATCGATATTGAAGTGGACTGAAGCCTGCCCCGCGGGAGTCTAAAAGCGATGCTCAAAGAATTGTGCCAGAAAATGTTCGGGCGGTCCCTGTGGGTGTACCACGCCAACAGCGGCGGCTGCAACGGCTGCGACATTGAGGTGCTCAACGCGCTGACGCCTTACTACGACGCCGAACGGTTTGGCATCAAGCTCGTCGGCTCGCCCCGCCACGCCGATGTGATGTTGTGCCAGGGGCCGGCCATGCGCAGCACCGCCCGCGCCCTCAAGCGCGCCTACGACGCCATGCCTGCTCCCAAGCTCGTCTTTGCCATCGGCTCCTGCGCCTGCGGCGGCGGCATCTGGCACGATACCTACAATGTGCTTGGCCCGGTGGAAGTCATTGTGCCGGTGAAATACTACATTCCCGGCTGCCCGCCCCGGCCGGAGGCGATTATTTTTGGCGTGGCCGTGGCTCTGGGTTTGGTGGACAAAAAGACGGCCCCGGTGAGGTTCAAGCAGGCCGAGTTTCCCATTCCCCGCTACCATCCTGAAGATTTGCGCCGCGATGGCGACATGGTGGTGTACGAAAAACTGGAGAAAGTGTGATCCATCACCGCCCGGCACTCAGGGCATGCTGATGGCAAGCCGGTAGAAACGAGTGCCGGCGGACGGAGGGGCGGGATCCGTCAGAATCAGCTCGCTGCCGTTGATTTGCACCTGCGGGTTGGCCACCGGCGTGTAGGGCCCCAACAAGCTGCTGCTGACCAGCAGGGTGTAAGTGCGGCCCTCCGCCCGCGGTGAAATGCGCAACCGCACCGTCCCGGCAGCGCGTTCCACATTGAACACCAGCCGCGAGGCCGCGTTGGTGGGCACCGTGCCCGCCACGTACTCCTGCAAGTTGCTGCGCCCGTCGCCGTCCGGATCAGCCTGGTCACCCCACACCGTGGCTTCCTTGACCGGATTGGCCAAATCGGCGGCGGAGAAGTACTGCTGCCGCCAGGTGGTGAGGCCCGCCGGCGGAGAGAGAAATACCTGCACCTGATAAAAGCGCGGGCCGGTGCCGGGTGCAGTATCCGTAATGATCAGCTCGTTGCCGCTGATTTGCGTGAGTGGGTTGGCCAGCGGCGTAAATGGCCCCAGCGGACTGCTGCTGACCAGCGCCACGTAAGTGCGGCCCTCCGCCCGCGGCGTAATGCGCAGCCGCACCACGCCCGCCCCGCGCTCAATGCTGAATTGCAGCCGGGAGGCGGCGTTGGTGGGTACCGTGCCCGCCACGTATTCCTGCAGGTTATTACGACCATCGCCATCCGGATCGGCCTGATCACCCCATACGGTGGCCTCTTTGGCGGGATTGCCCAAATCGGCAGCGGAGAAGTACTGCTGCCGCCACGCCAGCATTTCGGGCGACGGCCAGAGCATGAGCTGCAGGCGGTAAAACCGCGGGCCGGCGCCGCCGGCGCGGTCAGTGATAAGGAGTTGATTACCGTTGATTTGCACCAGGGGATTGACCAGCGGCGTATAAGGCCCCTGCGGACGGCTGCTGGCCAGCACAGTGTACATGCGCCCGTCAGCGCGGGGCGTGACCCGCAACCGCGTTCCGCCGGCCTGGCGCTCTATGATAAACTCCAGCTTTGAAGCGCCATTGGTAGGCACTGTCCCCGCCACGTATTCCTGCAAATTATTACGGCCATCGCCATCCGGATCGGCCTGGTCGCCCCACACCGTGGCCTCCTTCGCGGGATTCGCCAGGTCCGCAGGAGCGAAAAATTGTCGGCGCCATGCATCCTTCGGATCCTGGGAGATCGGCGTAATGGTGAGGGTCACCAGCACAGGGTCGGAACGGTGTCCGGCTTCATCGGCAATGGTGTAGGTGAAGCTGTCACTACCTGCATAACCGGCGGCCGGCTGATAAAGGGCCGTGCCCGTTTGCGAATTGTACTGGACAGTGCCATTCCCGGGGGGTGTCTCCAGCCGCCACGAAGCAGGCACCAGCGGCCGGCCGGTGCGGGAAATATCGTTGGTCAGCAACAGCAGCGTGGCCGCGGAATCCTGCTCCAGGGTGGCCGTGTCCGGCCCGCCCAGCGGCTCCCAGCCGATGACCCTGACCTGCCGCAATACCACCCGGCTGGCGGGGCGATCGAAGCCCACCAAATCCAGCACCAACAGGGAGGGGATGGCGGAGGTAATATTGGTCAGATTGACACTAATAGTTAGGGGGAATTGCGGCATCCACACCACCCCGCTGGTGGACGCTCCCGGCACAGTCACCCCCGGCCCAAAGAAGACCTGCCCGTTTTGCTGGTAACTGAAGAACGCCGCGGATTCCGGCTGGCCCGTCGGAGCGGCCAATGGCGTCAGGTTGGTGCGCAACAAAGATATCTGGAAAGTATCCGGGGGCTGCCCCACGGCATTGGTGGCCAGCACCCAGTTTTCAAAGGTCAGGCGAAGCTGGGTGACATTGGGAGTCAGATCAAACTGCTGCTGCAGCCGCACCGGCAGATGCACTCCATCCTCCACCAGAATGGCCCGGCCATTGGTCACGGACACACTGAAGGGGGCGCTCCACCCATAAAGCGCGCTCTGCGCATTGGTCACCGAAAACTCCGCATTCAACAGCACTCCGCCCGCGGCAGGGCCGGCCAAAAGCACCCAGCACCATGCCCATAGCACAGCCCAAGGGGCTGCCGCCCCTCGGATACGGCCCCATTTGCAAACGTGGATTTGTGTTGTGCCCACCCTCATGGATTCCCTGTGGCCGACACGCGCTCCACCGCCACACGCCCGACGTTGTCCGCCCGGCTGGTCTCCGTCAGCACCCCCACCGGGTCCAGGATAATGCCGAGGTAATACTCGCCCGGCGGCAACGCGCTTAAATCCAGCTCGCGGGTGTCCGTCGCCGCGGCGCCCGCCGCGAGGCCATCCACCGAAATCAGGCCGGTCAACGGCGTGTCGGTATTGGGATCAATCGTCGCGTCGGTGGAGGCGAAATACCGAATCTTGAATGCCCCGGCAGCGGCATTGCCAAAGTTGGCAAAGCGCGCCGTCACCGAAAGGCTGCCGCTAACGTAATAGCGGTTGGCATCCAGACTCTCCACCGCCAGGTTGGCGCCGGAAGGATTAGGGGTCTGCCATTGCACTGTGTAGGGCAGCGGCGCCGCGGCGCCATTGACCAACAGGTAATAGGCCCCTGCCGCGCGGCCTTCGAGGCTGAGCCGCAGCGTGCCGGGCGTCACTTCACTGGCCAGCGCCACAAACTGCATATTGCCGTCAAGCAACACCGCCGTCATCCCGCTGGTGGCCGCATTAAACGTCAAAGTGATGGCGTCCGCCGCGCCTCCCGTGGCCAGGAGGCGGAAGCGCATCAGATCCACATCCTGCGGGCTGTGCAGGTTGCGCCCCGTGGTGGTCTGTGCGCCGCGCATCACCCCCAAATCCAGCCAGCCCTCCACGCCGGTCTCCTGGACCTCCTGCGCGTCCTGGTTGCGGGCAACGGTGATGCTCGTGGCGCGCCTGTTGTCGCCTTCATTCAATTCGGCGACCACCGCCGCATCGTCCACCACCACCCGCAGTTGCAGGTTGCTCCCCAGGTTCCATGTGCCGTTCACCTGCAGCGGCAGGTTCAGTTCTGCCGTCTGCCCCGCCGCCAGAATGTCCACCGTCGTGCGCGCCAGTTCATATTCAGTGCCACCGTCCACCAGGATGACCGCCACGCCGAACGAGCGGGCGGGCGCTGCGCCGTAGTTGGACACCACCACCGTGGCCCGGTCAAGGCCGTTACCCGCGCGCAATTCCGCCGGCAGGGCCAGGCCCTCGATTGCCAGGTTGGACAGCGCCCGTTCGGCGCTTTCCAGTTTCAGGGTGTACGTAATGCCCGCCTCACCGGGCAATACCCGCAGATAATAATCGCCCGCCGGCAGATTTTGCAGGGACAGCGTTACCGCGCCACCTGCGGCGGCACCGGACTGGCGCAGCAGCACGCCCGCGGCGTCATACAAGGCCACGTGCAGGCGTTGCAAAGTGTCCTGCGGGGTGACGCTGACACGATCAGACGCCGTGCCGGTCTGGGCAAGCTGGAAGCGGTACCAGTCCTGATCACCCAAGTGATGCAAGGTCAACCCGCTCCATTCGCGCGAGGCCACCAACCCGCCCAGGTGTGCCGCCTGCGATGGAGACTCGTTCGCCTCGAAACGGTCTGGCGCCAGCGTGGCCTCGAAGCGGAGCACCGCCAGGTTGTCCTCGCGCACCAGTTCCGGCACCACCCCGCGCCGATCGGCGCTCAAGCCCAGGTACACCGGCCCCACCAACCGCTCTGGCAGCGTGACGGACAGCGTTTGTTCCCACGTCTGGCCGGCCGCCAGAGCGGGCACACTCCACGGTCCGGCCAGGAGGGCGTTGGCGGCATTGAACTGGGCATCGGCGCTCCATTGCAGCGCGGCCTGGCTGGCCGGGGCGGCAGATTGTCCGTAGTTGGTGATGCGCAGGGTCAGCGGGATCGCCTGGCCCGGCAAAACCAAGCCATTGTTGCTGGTGGTCAATTCCGCCACGAGAGCCGGGCCGGCAACCACCGGGGCCTGCACCCGCAGACCATAGTTCAAGCCCAGGCTCTCACCACTTTGCACGTACAACACATACAAGCCCGCCGGCAGCCCCCGCAGCGAGAGGCGGCCGGTGGTGGCATTGGTCATGGTCATCAAGGCCACCGGCGTGCCCGCGCCATCCAGCAACATGGCCCGCACATTCGGATTGCTCATCGCAAAGTTGAGGGTCACCGCGTCATCCTCGCCGCCCGCCGCCAAAGTACGGAAGCTGAAGTAGTCCGCATCCGCGGGATTGGCCAGCCGCAGAGCGCTGAGGAGCGCGTGCAGTTCGGGCCGCGATTGGGTGTCACCGTTAAGCACCCCCAGCGGGGCGGCGCGGCCAAAGGTGTCATTGCGCGCCAGGTCTTCCGCCACCAGCCCATCGGCGGGCATCCATTGGAAGCCATAGGGGAATTGCAGCAAGTCCTCCGTTTTGAGCAGGGTGCCGCTGAGCCTCTTGATGTCACCCGAAGTAATCAACACGTCATACGAGGTCGTGTACTTCAGCTCGAAGGGGAAGGTGATCTTGAACCTCGGCGTGTTGAACGGCGCATACTCCAACGACGCCTTCAGCTCCGCACTCAGGACCAGCTTGGCGCCGACGCCCAGCACCTCAGCCTTAACCCCGGCCGACACGGTGCCGGTGACCTCGGCGGTGAACTTCACCGGCGTCACGCTCAAATCGCCATTGGCCACCTTGATTTCGCCGCCCAGGCTGAAGCCCAGTTGGCCCTCGATCTCCATGACGGCGTTGATGGCCCCCACCTTGGGCAGGCCATAGAGCGGCCAGCTCATTTCCACTGACAACAACTTGAGACTCCAACTGAAGCTCACGCTCAACTCGCCCTCGGTCAGCTCCAGCCGCTCGTTGAGCTTGAACGGCTTGTGCTTGATCGTCAGCGATTTCTCCCATTGAGCCTCATCGTCCACCGGCTCCTGCCACTGGCCGAGACGCTGGCGCGCTTCCTCGGTGGAGCTGTAATCGCTGGCGCCCCGGCGGAACAAATCCCATACCCCCGTGCTCTCCGTCACACCTTCCGTTTTGGCCCCGCGCTCCAACAGGCCCGCCAGCCCGCTCAAATCGCCAAACTTCGTCTCGCTGACCTTCATCGCTGGAATCAAAGTCATGAGCCACGAAGCTATCGGGTGATTTTCCAGAGACCGGCCGGTGAAGGTGATTTCCTCAAGCCCCTCCGGCAGGAGGCTGAAGAACATGCTGCCGGGCAGGTTGGCGTCCATCACCTGGAAGTCCAAAATCGTCACATAAAGGCTCGGACCGGCGTCCTGCCATATAACTTTGCCGTCCAGGCCGATGGCCATCCACAGATGCGCCCCCAGGCCGAAGGCCATGGTGCGGTTGGCCAGGAAACTTGGCGCGTTGGGCGAAATGGTGGTGGTGTAGGAGAGCGGATAATCCGCCGCAAAGAACCAGTAGCCACCCAGGCCGCCATTGAGGGTCGCGTCCCAGGCGATGCTCCGCTGCCGCGCCGGTGTCTGCACCGGCGCCATCCATTGTGGCACGGGCAGCACCTCGATGAAGGTGGTTTCATCCACCAGCGTGCGGGCCTGGCGATCCAGCACGGTGTAGCGCAGCGGGGTCCGGCCGGCCACCAGGGTTTCCATGGCCAGCGTGAACTCATAAACGCCGTTGCCCTGCGAGACCAGCGGCACCGCCTTGCCGCCAAGGAATATGCTCACCGTACCGGCGTTGCGCGCCACCTCGGCATGCAGACTCAGGGTGAACTTGTTGTTGAAGGCCTCGCCCTGGATGTACGTGCCGAACACAGCGAGATCCGGATTGCCGTCATACGCCGCCACCAAGGCGCCGCTGCGCACCTGCACCGCCACATCGTTGTTGTTCTCGTCCAGCTCGGCCACCACGTTGCCGGAGTCCAGCCGGGCGACATACCAGACGTTGTTGGCAACCGGCAGCTCGGCCGGCAGTTGCAGCACATAGCTATGGCGGCCCGGTTGATAATACACGTCATTGGTCAGCAGCGCGCTATAGGTGGAGCTGTCCGGGATGAACGTGCCATCCTCGTACTGGGCGGTGCGCATGGAGTACACCGTGAGGCGCAACGGTGTCTGGCGCGGATCGAGCGGTTTGCCGTACAACAGATATTCGATCACCAACGCCGGCCGGCCGCCGCTCGCCTCGTACCGGGGATAATAAGCCATGTTCAGCGCCAGCAGCTCCGTGGCCGTGGCGGGACTGGAGGCGATGCCCGTGGGCTTGCCCAGCCAGGCATTGCGGACGACGCCCCGGGTCAGGCGCAAGCCCTTCTGGTCCGCATAAACGTCCACCGACGTGCGGATGTTGTCCCCCACGTCGGCTGCCATGGCCTCCGCCGCCGCAATCAGCTCGTTCACCGCGTAATAGTGCACCTCGTTGACACCTTTGAAGGTGGCCATGACATACAACCCGTACGGATCAAGGGTCAGTTGATCCGCCCAGGCCCGCGGCACCTCGCGCGTGGCGGCAATCAGCTTCGCCTGCGCGGTGAACGGATCGCGCACAATGCCGATGTTGGAGCCGTGGCCCAGGAATGGATCCCGCGTGAAATCATCCGTTCCGTTGAAAGTGCAGTTGCCCAGCACCAGCGCATAATCGCGGCCACCCACGCGGACGAAGATCACGTCCTCGATATTGTTGATGTCAAAGTATTTGCTCGCATCCCACTGCCGGCCGAGCGCCAGCACCAATTGATTTTGGAACCCGGGATCCAGGAACGCCGAATACACGCCCAGATAAACGTTGTTCACCGTGGCGTCCACACTGCGGTCATACTGCCGCCGGATTTGCCACGCCGGGGAAAAGTCCATGCCCACGGTGCGGGTGATGCTCATGGTCTCCAAGTTCACCATCGTCAGCCCCACCGGATCGCGGGCGCGAATCGCCACGCCCACCTCGGTGGGCGTGCGGCCCGGTTCCACGCCAAACGGTTTGGCGCCCAGCATCAAGGATTGGAATTTCAGCGCCTGTTGCGAATACAACGGCAGCCGCGCGGCAAAAAGGTAACCCGGCTCCACAACAAGGTCTCCGCCATAATACGGCGCGCGGCCCGGTGAGGTGACGACGAGGTAATGCGTCGCACTCTGGGCCGTGCCGGTCACCGTGATGCCCGTCAGGCCGCTGAGAGGCACCGGCGCCTCGATGCGATGGACGGTGTACGCATGGTACAGACCGCTGCTGCCCGGCAGCCGTGTCGAGATTTCATAGACATACGGCCCCGCCCGGTCCGCTATGAAAGCCCGCTGCTCCGTCTGCCCCGGATGGATCGCAATGTCCCACGGCAGGCCGCCCCGCGGCAGCTTCAGGCGGGTCAACGGCTCCGAGTCATTGGGATCGAGGTCAATCTCGCGCAGCGTGATGGTGTCAATGAAGGAGACCGTGGCGTCCGTGGTGTTCACCACCAGTGCCAGCAGGCCGTCATTTGTCACCGCCACGCCAGTCGGGCCGCGTCCCACCGGGATGTTGAGCACCACCGCCGGGCCGTTGGCGGCCAGCGGATTGATCACCGTAACGGTGTTCGTTGAGTTATTGGCCACCCAGACGTAACTGGGCGGGGCCACGGTGGGCTTCTGATCAAACGGCGAGCGTTTGGTCACATACGCCCGTTGCGGATCGCGGCCGCCCTGCCACTGCCACACTTCAAACTTGCGCTCCACCAGGATGGAGTACCGTGCCAGCCCCGGAATGTTGGGCAGGGCCAGGGTGATCGTATTGTCGGTAACCGCCGTCAACTGGCTGCCGTCCACGCGATAGAAGTCACCGGGCAGGTAGCCGCCTGCATCGAAGTTGGCCAGCCGGAAAAGCGAGTCGCGGATGAAGATGATCGTCAGATCATTCTTATTGGTGCCGAAGTTCTGACCCTGGATGGTCACCGTGCCCGTGACCACCCCGCCAGCGTTGGGCACCCACGCAATTTGCGCGCCGTTGATATATGGGATCTGCTCGGTGAAATTCGGATCGGGCACGGCCACGTGCGTTACAAACACACCGCCCACCGGAGGCAGCTCGACCACCGCCGTGCCCACCGTCGCGTTGCCCTGGGCGTCGCGCGCCGAGCCGTCGGCGGCAAACCGCCACACCCGGATGGCCACGGCATTGGCCGGCAGCGGATACAACCCGCCATAGAAGGCATTGGGCCGCACAAAATAAGCCCGCTGCCCCTCGGCGCCGCTGGTGATGACTTCAATGTTGGAGTTGTCGTAGTACTCCGTCAGCCGGAACCAGCGAACCTGGTCGTTTCGCGCAAACAAGAACTGGCTGGAGGCCTGCACGCCCGCATACGGCGGCGAGGTGGTTTGGGCACGGCCATCGGCGCCCACGACTGCCGTATCCACCAATTCCCACGCCGTTTGCGTGGTGCCGTCCGCCATCAACATCGTCCCCAGCCGGAAAACGTACAGGCTCTCGCCCGCTGCCAGGCCGGTGGGCACGCTCAGGCCCAGCGCCTGGCCGGGTGCGCCGGTGGGTAGCCCTAAATTCAGGGCCCGGATGAAATTAAACCCGGCCGGCAGGCCCAACCCCAACTGGCTCTGGTTCAAGGTGGTGACCGAGATGGCACCCGCCACATAAGCCCCCGGCGGCACGGCAACGCTGATTTGATCCGCATTCTGGACTATGCCGCCCGCCGAACCCACCACCGAGCCGCTGGGCACCGTGGTGGCCACAGTGAACGCCAGCTCGCGACGCACGCCCTCATGAATCACCGTGACCGTCGTCGTGCCCAAACCGACAGCGGTCACCAGGCCGTCCGCGCTGACGGTCACCACCGCAGTGTTGCCGCTGGTGTAGGTGGTGCCGGTGGATGCCGGCGACCAATCCACCAGGCTGCCGGACGCAGTTCTGGCATTCACCAGGATGGCACGGGTGCCCCCGGCTGGCAGCACATACGCCCCGGGGTAGATCTCCACCTGGGCCGGCATCTCCACCGCCCCCACCATCACCGCCGCAGCGGCGGCGAGCGTGGTTCCGGCCCGGGTGGCGCGAATAGTCGCGGCGCCCTCCGCGCGGCCCCACACCGCGCCGGTTTGATCCACCATGGCCACCGCCGGATTCAAGGATTCCCACTGCACAAAGCCGGGCGGCGCGGACACCACGTTGCCATCCGAGAAACGGGCATACACCGCCAGCCGCCCCGCGCCGTTGCGGGGCAGGTTGAGCACCCCGTCAACGGCGCGGATCACCAGCGCCTCGAGCGTGGCATTTGATAATTGAATGCTAACCCGGCCCGCCGCCGACCGCGCGGCGCCATCGTCCGCCACAAAGTCAAAGCCCGCCCCCGTGCCGGTATAACCGGCGGCGGGAATGAAATAGACCGTTTGCCCGTCGCCCCCCAGGACGGCCGTGCCATGGGTCACATTGGTCAGGCGGTAATACAACCGGTTGCCATCGGCATCGCTAGAGTAACGGCCCAGGTTCACGCTCACCCCAATGCCGGCGTAGGTGGTGGCCGTTGCTGCCTGGGCGGTGGGTGGACGATTGGCGGCAAAGCCAAAGTTGCGCTCCAAATAATAACGGTCCCAGGCGTCCACCCGTCCATCGCGGTCGGCATCCGCCGCCAGGGTGTAATTGGGCTGTCCGCTCTGCGTTCCAAACGCAGCAGCCAACAACACGCTGTCCGCGCCGTTGACCAATCCGTCAGCATTCAGATCGCCCGGCAGGGTGAAGCCCAGCGTATAAGAACCCGCCGCGCCATTGGCGGCACTGATGGCCACAACGACCGGCCCGGGCTGGCGCACGGTGTACAAGGCACGCGCCAGGCTGGACGTCACCTGTGCCGCCTCCGGCAGACCGGCCGCCACCTGCGGCAGGGCCGGAGCCAGCGGGCCTGCGCCCGCCAGGCTGGCACCCAGCAACAAGGTGCCAGTGGCGGAGGAAGCCAGCTCGGTGGGATTGACCAGCAGGGCAAAATAGCGGGTTTGACCGGCGGCCAGGTTGCCGGTGAACGGCGCCGCCAGCGCCTCGCGCAATGAAGTGGCCACGCCGCTCAAGATCACGGCGCGGTTGATCAGGCCACGCTCCCCATACTCAAACATCAGGCTCGCCTGCCCCGTGGGTGCGATCACAACATTAAGCAAACCGCTGGCCGTCTCGTAACCATACCAGCGTCGCTCACCGCCGGCCAGGCTGTTCACCGTGGCCAGCCGGCCGGCCGTGTCGTAGGTGTAAAGCACCTGCGAGCCATCTGGCAGCGTCAGCGCCGTGATGCGGCCGGCGGCGTCGCGCTGGAAGGCCAGCCGCTCGCCGTTGGGCGCGAAAATGCCCGCCTGAGTCACCTCCAACCGCTGATTGCCGACCACCACACCCCGCAACTGGCCCTGGGCGTTGTACTGATACAGCCGGCCGGCCACGTCGGTGAACTGCCACGCCACCGCGCCCAGCAGCGGATTGGCCGGATGATACGGCAGGCCAGTGCCGCGCTGATAAAATACGCCGCCCGCCAACTCGAGCAGTGCTCCGGGCGTGGTCAACTGCCAGTTCACCCCGGCATCCGGCACCCAGGCCGGTTCATACCACACCACCCCGCCCTGCTGCTGCCGGATGGGGGCAAAGGTAAAGCCGCCCATGCGGCCATCGGGCAGCCGCATGACCACCCGGGTGTCCGGCCGCAAGCCGTTAAACAACCCCTGGCTCTCCGCGCCGGTCGAGGCCACATTGAGCATGACAAAAGTCTCCAGCAACGGCGCGCTCCAGCCCACCCCGAACGATCCACTCCACCCGCCGGCCAGGGAGTTGTAATACCGCTGCAAGACAAAGGTCAGCCCGCCGAGAGACACGGTCACATCGTTCTCAGTGCGAGCCAGGATGTCTTCTTTTTCGGAGCGTATCTCGATCCAGCGGCTGGCTTCCGTGCGCGCCCCGGAGATGTCGCGCACCGTCAGCCTCAACTCATACGCACCATTGAGGAAATGGCCCGGATCCAGCCGCGCCAACCAGCCTTCCTCGACGCCCTGGCGGCCACTGGCCAGCAGCACCGGCGGCAGGTTCAGCCCCGGCAGGAGCAGCTCCAGCGTCCAGCGGTCCAGGTTGGCGTCGCGCACCAACCCGAACAAATCAGTGGGTTCACTGATCACCACCGCCCCCAGCGGAAGCAACAGGCGCGCCACCGGCGCGGTGGTGTCCTGGGGATCGCGCACCTTCAAAAAGGCCGTGGCGGAGGCGGTCTGGCCGTCCACATCCCGCGCCGTGGCGGTGATGGTGTATTGCCCCGGCTGGGCGGGCACAAAACGCGCGCGGCCGAAGGCATCCAGCGCCATGGCCTGGCCGTCCACCGCGATGGTCACCGCCGCAAGGTCGGCAATGCCGCCCGCCAGGGCATGGATGAACACCGCCTGGCCGGGTGTCACCGCAAAGCTGGGCGTCATTTCAATCGTCAGGGCCGGCGGGATGGGGGTCTCCGAAACCACCAGGCGCAGGTTGCCGAAGGCCTCCAGCTCGCCGTCACTCACGCGGACGCGCAAATCATACGCGCCAGCCTGACTGGGCCGCGGCGTCCAGGCAAGCAGGCCGGAAGCCGAGAACGTGGCACCCTCCGGCAATCCCTCAATGGTGTAGGCCAGGACGGTGCCCGTATCCGGGTCGCGCGCCGGCACCTGCATCTGGAAGGGTTGATTGACCCGCACCACGTGGCCGCTCATGCGCTCGACCACCGGCGCCTGATTGACGTTGAGCACCTCAATGCGGGCATCCGCAGTGGCGGCCAACCCGCCAGGATCGCGCGCGCTGAAGCGGAGGACATACACGCCGGCCTGGTCAAAGCCCGGCGTCCAGGTGAGCATCCGCGTGGCCGCATCAAACGTGACCCCGCGCGGCGGGTTGACCACCTGGCCGTTCACCACCGCCCCCACCAGCGAATAGGCCAGCGGATCGCCATCCAGATCACCCGCCAGCACGGCGAACTGCAGGAGGTTGTTTTCCAGCGCCAGCGAATCGTTGATCGGTACAAACTGGGGCGCTCGGTTGGTGTTGGTGACGGTAATCACCATCTGCTCAGCACTCGACGCCGAACCGTCAGTGACCGCAAACCGGAGGGAGTAGGCGCCAGCCTGGTCATAGGACGGCGTCCAGGTGAAGACGCCGGTCACCGGGTTGAACTCCGCCCCGCGCGGCAGCCGGCTGA
Source organism: Verrucomicrobiia bacterium (assembly GCA_026414565.1). NCBI lineage: Bacteria > Pseudomonadati > Verrucomicrobiota > Verrucomicrobiia > Verrucomicrobiia bacterium. The sequence continues at coordinate 110,664 of JAOAIT010000044.1, read as the reverse complement.
CGCTGTAGGTCAGCAGATCGTTGTCCGCGTCCACGGCGCGCAGGGTGAAGTTCAAGGTCTGCATCTCCGTCACCGTGCGCGCACCGATGGGCAGCAACAGCGGAGCCTGGTTGGCGGCCCGCACGACCACCTGCACCGCGCGCTCGTCCGACAAGGCGCGCGCCGCGTCACCGTTGCCGCTGTCGGTCACCCGCAAGGTCACGGTGTGTGTGCCCATGTTGCCGGCGGCGGGCGTCCAGGTCAGCCGGGCCGTGCCGTACACGGTGAGTCCGGCAAACGTGGCGCCCGGCGGCAGATTGGTGGCGCTCCAGGTCAGCGGGTCTTCGTCGAGGTCACTCACCGTAACCTCCAGCGTCAGGGTCTGCCCCACCACCGCCACCACCTGCGTGGGCACATGCGCAAATTGCGGCCGTGCGTTGGGCGCCACCACCGTGACGATGAATGACTTGACGGCCGTCAGCGCAGCCCGGGGATCACCGTTGCCGTTGTCCATTGCCGAGAGGGTGAAGGTGTGGTCGCCGCGCTGTTGCGTGAGGGTCGGCTCCACAGTCAGCGTGCCCCGGCCATTGCCCAAATCCACAAAGGTGGCCCACGCCGGCAGGCCAAAACCTGGCAACCCGCCCATGCTCAGCGTCAGGCCCGCCACGCCGTCGGCATCCGTCACGCTCACCGGAATGACCAGCCGCTCGCCCACCGCCAGGCGCACATTGGCCAGCGCGGGGATTTGCGGCGGAGCGTTGGCGTCGCGCACGCGGATTTGCAGCGTCACCATGGCGCTGGCCGGCTGGCCCGTGCCGTCGCCGTCATCGGTCACGGTGAAGCGCAGGTTGTACGTCCCCGCCTGTTGATAGCCGGGTTTCCAACGGAACAATCCCGTGTTGGGGTTGAACTCGGCACCCGCCGGTAGCGTGTCATAGCTCCAGGTCAAATCCGGCCGCAGGAAATCATTGTCGGCCGACCCGTCCGCCAGCGGGGCGCCCACGCCCATCGGATGATCCGGATCCACCACCGTCAACACCACGGACATTGCCTGGCCCTCCAGGATGTCCCACCGGTCCACCGGCTCAAAATAGACCGGGCCATTAACGTTCAACACCGTGAGCGTGACGGTGCGGTTGGCCGTCGCCACGCCGTCGCTCACCTGGAAGTTCAGCGCATACACGCCGTGTTGATTGTACGCCGGCCGCCATGTGAACACGCCGGTCACCGGGTTCAATTCGCCGCCCAGCGGTGGATTCAACAGCGTGTAGGTGAGGGCGTCGCCGTCCACGTCGCTGCCCGGCACGGCGAAGCTCACGAGCTGCCCCTCGGCGATGGTGCGATCCATCATTGGGGCGATGACCGGCGGCTGATTCAGATTGGCCACCACGACGGTGAAGCTGCGCGAGACCGTGACCCGGCCATCGCTGACATACACCGTCACCCCCTCGTAGCGGCCGGCCGAGTCCCCGCGCGTCTGCCAGCGGAGGATGTTATTCTGCGCGTCAAACACCGCGCCCGGCGGCAGGTTCCCCGCCCAGAAGGAGAGCGCGTCGTTGTCGGCATCCGTGGCGCCCACGGCCAGCTCGAGCAGCGCCCCCTCAGTCAGGGACACATCCGCGATGGGCAGCATGAAAGGAGCCTGGTTGGCGTTGGCCACCGTGACCGTCCAGCGCTGGACGGCCGCCGCTCCGCGGGCGTCAAAGACACGCACCTCGAAAGTTTCGACGGCGGCGGCGCTGGCACCGGGCGTCCAAGCCAGCAGACCGGTGGCAGGGTGGAGCGAGGCGCCCGCCGGCCCGGCAACCAATAAATAAATCAGGTCGCCACCCTCGGCGTCAGTGGCCGCGACCTGGTAGGTGTAGGGCATGCCCCGCGTGGCGGTGGTGGGCGGCGTGCTGGCAATCACCGGCGCCGCATTGGCGGCAGCCGTGATGGACACCCGCGACAACAACTGGAAGCTCAGTCCATCGGGGTTATACACCCGCACCGTCCGGTACTCGGTGGCCTGGCCGGCCGCCAGGGTGGCCGGGCCGGACAGATTGACATAAGGCACGCCTTCATCCGAAACGCCGTCCGCTCCCACGACCACGGCGGTGGTGCCGGCCAGCCCCGTGAAATAGAGCCGGTAGGGAGCCAGGAGTTCATACCCAAAGGGATTCACCACCCGCACATCAAACAAGACCGTCTGCGTCTGCAGATTGAGCCGGACGTTGGTAATTTCCGGCGGCACCATCAAGGTCAGATCCGGCAGCACCGTGAACTCGGCGGTAACCGGCGCGGTCATGGCCACCCCCAGCGCGCTGCGCACCTCGGCGCTGACGCGGACCCGATACGCCCCCTCGGCCAGCGGCTCGAATTGCACCACCGCCGAGCGCGTCGCCGCGTCATACACCACCCGCGTGATCCGCACCGGCTGGCTGTCGCTCAGCCGTTGCACGGAATAATAGGCCGGATTGGTGACCGATCCTGCCACCGCGCCCGCATCGAGCATTTCGGTGTCAAACCGCAAGGTCACCTGGTTCACCACCGGCAGCACCCGCGACTGATTCACCGGGGTCATGGCCACCACCACCGGCGGCGTGCGCGGGAAGAAGGTCAGCACCTGGTCGCCCTGCGTCACAAACAACCGCCCTTGCGGGCTGACCGCCAGGAAATCCCCGCGCACCCCGCCCTGGGCCACGTCAATCGAGCGGCCATTGACCAGGTCCACCATCGTCAGCGCGCCCGTGCCGCCGTGATTGAGGAACAACAAATTGGCCAGCGGCGTGCCCGGCAGGCCAAAAGCCAGACCGTTGGCGGGCTGCGCCGGAATGAGGAAGATTTCCGCGTTGCCGCGTGCATCAAACCGCACCACCTTGCCGTCGTCCGGCCAGGTGGTGCCGTAGAGCCGGCCGTCCGGCGCAAAAGCCAGATCATAAACGCGCGTGGAGGAGAATCCCGCAAATTGCCGCGTGGCCGGATTGAAGATTAACACGCCGCTGGAAGCCGCCGTGTAGATCAAGCCGCTGGTGGGATGCACCGCCAGTCCCAGCGTGATGCCGTCGCCATACCGGCCCAGAATCGCGCCCGACACCGGGTCAATCTCAATCAACGGCCCGCCGCCAGTGGTGGCCCACAGCCGGCCCGCCGCGTCGAATTGCATATCATACACCGGCACCGGCAAGGTGGCCCACGGCGCAACATTCGCACTGCCGCCGCCCGGGCCGAATTTCCAGATTTGATTGCGGCCCGCGCCGCCACTGATGAAGACCGTCTGGCCATCCGGCGCAAAGGCCATCCCCAGCGGGCCAATATTCGCGCCGGAGCTGGCGAAGTCCCAGGCAAACACCCCGAGCACAAACGGCTCGAACACCGTGGCAAATCGGGCCGGACGCGTGGCCGATTGACCGGCGGGGATTTGCTGCAACGCCTGGAGGAACAACGGATTGGTGCTGGGGGTGGTGACCGGCGTGGCCAGGGGCAACGTCACCGTCGCCCCCAAAGTGGAGGCGGTGGGCAGATTGCCCAGGTTCACCCCTGGATTATAAGCCGGCACCACCTGGCCGCCGGGCGGTTCTTCGACGTTGCCCGCGTTGTCGGCCGCCAGCACGATAAACTGCGCCGTCGCGCCGGCGGGGGTGACATAGAGGAATTCGCGCTGGGTCGTCCGCCGCTGCCAGACCTGCCAGGCGCCCCCGTCCAGTGCCAGGTAGATGGTGTAATCCTTCACCCCCGAGCCACCCGCATCATCCGTGGCATTGAAGCTCAAGCGGTAGGAGCGGCGGTCCTGGGTGTCCACGCCCAGGTCGGTTACCGTGAGGCTCGTGACCGGCGCGCGCACATCCAGCGTGGCGGTGTGGGTGTTGGTGTCCAGCGGCGTGCCGTTGTCGAAGACGACCCGCGCCGCCGCGTCAATGCTCAGGCCCGTTTCATGCACCACGCCCTGCGTGTAGGCCGGCCAGTCTTTGATCAAGTAACTCACCACCCCGCGCTGGCTGCCGTCCACGTCCGGCTTGAGCAACCCCACCGACGGATCCGTGGGCGGCAGACCCGTCATCGGATCCAGTGCCACGATATTCCACAAGGCGATGCGGCTGACCACGTCCACCCCGGCAGTCACCCGCACGACAAAGCCCAGCTCTTTGGTAAAGTCAAAGTCGCCGCTGAAGCTGCCACGCTCGGCCGGGATGTGAATCTGGATGTCGCCCAGCAGGATGTCGCCCAACTGGAAGCTGCGCACGTCCAGATCCTCATCCAACTGCTGCCGGATTTGAATTTGCTTGATGGCCTGGGTGCTGTCGGCCGCGTTGCGGAAGGTGATCTGATACGGCAAATAGGTGGCGGTGGGCACAAAGTTCTCCGCGCCGTATCCCGTCGGCCCCACCATGCGCACCAGGTCCGACACCGTCCCTGTGCCGCCAAAGAACGAGCCGAGATTCGGTGTCTGGATGGCCGGGCCGCCGCCCTCGTCAAAGATGCCGCCATGCACCCAGAAGGCTTCAAAGTGCGTTTCGTGGGTCAGCCCCAGGTCAAATTGCTGGCGTGTGGGCAGCACGTTGGGATCGCCCACCCGGGTGGCATCGTGACCGTACCACTTCCGCACCAGGTTGAAGAACTCCACCAGATTGCCCGCCTGAATGATCCGCCCCTGGGTGTCCACGCCCAGGAGGCCGGCGGTGATGATGCTCATCAAACTCGAAGTGGCCGGCAGCAGGTTCACGGCCGGCGGGGTGTCCTCCGGGCGGAGCTGGCCGGCGTCGCGCAGACCAGCCAGGTACAGGGTGGTCCACTGGCTGGCATTGGCCGCGGCCATGAGCAGGGCCTGCGGCGCGTTGGGGTCGGCCAGGATCGCCTGCCGGTACCGCTCGGCCACGCCGGTCTGGTAGGCGATGTACTCGGTGCTGGTCATCGGCGTGGCGGCGGCCGCAATCCAGAACTTGAAGGTGAGATCTTCGTAGAGGCCCAGCGGATCTTCTTTCAACTCTTTCAACGCTTTGGGATTCACCTTGAGCACATCGCGCATCTCCGGCCGCACATCCGCCGTGAACGTCAGCGCCATGAAACCGCGATTCACGAAATCAAACGTGAAGCCGCTGGCCAGCAGTTGGCCGTTCAAGTTCAAGATTGAATCCAGGCTCGCCCACGGCACACCCGCCACATTGGGCGCGCCGGTTAAATTGGTGCGGAAGATCAGCGGATCGCCCACGGGGAAATTCGGATCGCCCAGCTCAGCTCGCACCCATTCGGCCCAACTCATGTAACCGCCCGCGCCATCCACGACGCGCGGCAGGCCAAACTCGAAGTGGACATACGGCGCGTCCACATTCGTCAGGCTATAAACCCCGAAGCCGTACCAGCCCACCTGGCCGAATTCAATCTCGTTGGGGCCGCCCATGCCCACGGTGAGCGACAACGGCTGCGCGGTTTCGACCAGGTAACGGTACGGCATCACCGCCACCTGCCCGCCGGGGTTGATGACCACCACGTCATACAACCCGTGCGGCGCGTTGCGCAGGTCAAACACGCCGATGATGCGCGTGGCATCCACCACCCGGTAGTTCACCGGCTCATATTCGCCAAACTGCGGCCGCACCAGTTTGAGGATGGCGTTCTCGGCAAAGCGCGCCCCGCGCACCTCCAAGGTCACATACCGGCTGTCGCCGCCGGTGTCCGGCGTCACCGTGCGAATGCCAAACGGCAGCAGGCGCGCTGAAACGGTCACTTCAGTCGGGCCGGCGGCGCTGGCGCAACGCACCAGGATGTAATACTTGCCGGCCTTGGTCAGCGGCACCCGCGCCGTCTGATCGCTCCACAAATGCCCCTCGAAGGCGGCATCGTAACGGATGCTGTTGGGCAAACCTTCATAGAGCACATACAGCTCATTGGCGGCCGTCTTGTCCGCCGCCACCAGGTTGATCTCCATGGTTTCCCCGTAAGGAGCCTCGACTTCAAACAACAGCTCCTGGCCGGCGGCAATCGTGCCGGTGGCCGGCCTCCCGAATTGCAGGCGCGGCACGGTCACCGTCATGGTGTCGCTGCTGGCCCGGCGGTTGTTGGCGTTGTTTTGTGCCTCATAAATGTCATCAAAGATGTCCGTGCGCACGATCACCCGGTACTGCCCCGGCAGCACCGCCGGCAACAGCGCGGTCAGAGTGCCGGTGTAGCTCTGGCCCGGGGCCAGATCGCGGTAAATGGGCCGGAATTTGCCGGGTTGGCCGGGCACCGGCTCCAATTCCACGCGCCCAATCAGCTTGTCGCCCAAATCCCACACCGCGTCGTCGGACAGATAAAGCGCATCGGCCCAATAACCCCTGGCGCGCTCGTTGTTGGTGGTCGCATTGCGCACCGTGTAAGTGAGGGTCACAGGCTGGCTGGCCGCACCGGTGGCCGGCACGGTGACCTCATCCACCACCAGGTCTGTGGGCGGCGCCTGATCAATGATCATGGGCGCCACGCTGGCGCTGCTGTTGTTGCCCTCATTGGCGCCTTCATAAACGATGCCGTAGGGCTTGGAGGTGCTCGTGACATCAGTCAATACCATCACGTAATACGGCCCCAACAGGCCCCGCGGCACAAAGAACGTGGCCGTGACGGTGTACGTGCCGTTGCTGTTCAACACGCCGGTGTGATCCACGCTGCCCAGGAAGTGATCGCTGCGCACATCCAGGAATTTGTCGCGGGACAAATACAGGTGATCCGTCCACTGGCCCTGCCGGTCGGGCACCGCGCCGTTGCCCAGGTTGGTGACGGTGTACGTTACCGTAAATTGACGGCCGGTAATCGCATGGCCCGCCCCGGCGTCCGGCCCGCCGTCAAAGCCCACTTGTGTCACCTGCAAGTCCGGCAGATTCACCAACGTGACCTGCACCGGCGTGGCGGTGATGTTGTTGGCCTCCAGGTGAAATTCCTTCACGTTGGCCATCAAGTTCCATTCCGTGGCCGGCGACGGCCCCTCGATGCGCGCGGCGCCCACGGCCGTGGGATATGGCAGCGCCCACGGGAGATTGCGATCCGGCCCGTACGGCGAGTCTATATAAACCAGGAGGTAGAAACGCCCCTGGATGTCATCCGGCAGGCGCACGGTGGTGTTAACGGTGTAGGTGGCGCCAGCTTCAAGCACCTCGCGGCGGCGATATTCGCCAATCATCAGGTCGTAGCGGTCCAGCGAGGCGTCAGTGGAGATATACACCCGGTCCACCCAGTAGTCCGTCCGGGTGACCCGCGTGCCGGCGTTCTCCACCGTCCACCGAATGTCTATCGTCTGGCCGGAATTGGCCGTGGCCGGAATAACCAGCGAGCCCGGCAGCACCCGCAAATCCGGCTCGCGGAAAGTCACGGTGGTCTGGGCCGAGGCGACATTGTTTCGTTTATTCTCCGGCGGGCCTTCCCAGACGCGATCCTGGATGTACGACGGCCAATCCGGGAATTGCAGATCGCCCGACAGCAAGGCGTCAATCGGCACCGGGCCCCACGGGTAATCCGGGGATTCCTTCCGGGGATCGCGGTCACTGAAGACATAGATAAACTGCCGGCCGCTCACCCCCGGCGGCAGGGTGAAGGTGTGGGTCACCGTGTAGCTCTCGCCCGGCCGCAACAGCCCGGTGGCCGTTTGCGTGTGCACCACGTTGCCTAACGCAGTGGCGCGGTTATAAATAAACGAGGCATCCGGACTCAAATAGACATAATCCCGCCAGCGTTCCGTGCCGCGATACACCGGCACGGCGCCCACGTTGGTCACCGTCCAACTGATCGTCAGGCTCTCGCCGGAGAACGCTCCCGCCGGCACCGTGACGTTGGTCACCGCCAGATCGGCCCAGCCGCCCAGCACCGCGCAGGCGGCCGGGCGCGTATTGTTATTGGTGAACGGCCCTTCCCAGACCTTCTCCACTTTCTTGTCCCCCCAAAGGATGTACTTGATGTCGTTGAGGGTCAGGGCGTCCAGGCGCGCGTTGACCTCGGCCATGCTCATGTTGTTGACATCGCCAATGCGCTCGGCGATGCGCCCGCTCAGTTCTGACATTTCCCGAAGCAGCAGCACCTCCTCGGTTAGGATTTTCTTTGGCTCCACGTTGGTCTCGACGATGACATACGCCGCATCCAGCCCCGGCGGCAGGGTGAAGGTGGCCGTCTGGGTGTAGCTCTGGCCGCGATCAAGCCGTCCCTCGTGCAACAGGCCAAACACCATCCATTGCTGGCCCTGGTTGTCATGCAGCACCGGATCGGTGGACAGATAAATGGCGTCGGCCCAACGGTCCAGGTCGGTCGCGTTGGCGCCGTTGTTCTTGACCGTCCAGGTAACCGTAATCCGCTCGCCCCGCACCGCCGTGGCCGGCACCCGCACGTCCACCACTTCCAGATCCGCCGGCGGCGTGTAAATCACCGTCATCGGCCCGGTGGCTGCCGTCTTGAAGTTGTTATTGTCCAGCGCGTTGGGATCATCCGGGTTCAGATTGACATCGAAGGTCAGTTCATAGACGGCGTTGGAGGAGTCGGTATAGACCATCAGCTCATATACGCCGCTGAAGTGCTCAGGCAGTTTCCCGGTAATCGTGCCCACGTAGCTCTCGCCCACCTGCAAGGCCCCCGTGTGCCAGGCCGTGCCAATCAGGATGTCCTCCGGCCCGCCCGGCCGCCGTTTGTCATTGGTGAGCCACAGGGCATCCATCCACGCCGCAGGGTAGGTCACGCCGGCGCCACGGTTGGTGACGCGGTAGGTCACCGTGATGGTCGTGCCATCAAACGCTTCGGTCGGCCCGGCCACGTCCGACACCACCAAATCCGGCGGCGGCACGGGGGTTACATCCACAAACACCGGACGGGCGAGCACATTGTTGCCCTCATTGGGGAACTCATCCACCGCTCCGCCGGCGTCCGCCACTACCAGGATGTACATCGGCCCGCCCACCGCCGCCGGCAGCCGGTACGCGCCGGTGCTGCGATATTGCTCGCCCGGTCCCAGCGCCGAGCCGTTCTGCACCCATGCCAGCAGCCAGTCGCCGCCGTCCCAGGTGTTGTTGAGCGAAAGGTACACGCCGTCAAACCACCGGCTGCCGCCCGTGGGCGTCGCCACCGTGCCCAGGTTGCTCACCACCCATTCGACATCAATCACCGCGCCCGCCGTCACCGTCTCCGGCACCGTCAGCGTGGTCACCTGCAAGTCCGGCCGCGGGCGCAACTGGACCGTCAACGGCTCCAGGATGGTGGCGTTGTTGTTTTCGTTGGTTTCCAGGAGTTCATTGCGCCCGTCCGTGTGGACAAACACCTGATAAACGCCCGAGATGTGCTGCGGCAGCCGGAAGTTTTCCGTGCGCGTGTAACTGCGCCCCGCCCCCACCCCCTGCGTGAGGGTGAACCGGCCGATTTCAATCTTCTGCGACAAATTGCCATTGGGCGCGATGTAGATGATGTCCGTCCATGTCCCCAAAGCATCGTCCACCTGGTTGTTGCGCACCGTCCAGGTCACGTCAATGGCCGATCCATCGGGCACTGGCAGCGTTGGCACGACGACGTTGGTAACCTCCAAATCCACCGCCGGCGGCGGCACGTAGGTCACGGTGAGGGCGGCGGATACCGCCGTGTTGGCCGCGCCGCCGTAGATGAACTCATACACGTTGTTGTTGGAGTTGGTGCGCAGCACCAGGTAGTACGTGCCCGAGGCGTCGGCCGGCAACGTCACCTCCGCCGTGCGCGTGTAACTGGCGCCCACCGCCAGATGCCCCACGCGGCTGAAACTGCGCAAGCTGATGAGCGGCCCGCTGCCGTCCGCGTTGCGCGCGAGCCAAACCTGGTCATACCACTCCGGCACGCTGGTCTGGCCAATGCTGTTGCCGCCGTCGGCGGGCCCGGCGTTGATGACCGACCACGATATGGTCAGCGTGTCGCCGTTGTTCAACGGCCCGCCGCCAGTGTCAGTGGCGCTGGCGGTGACGCTGGTGACGCGCAAATCCGCATACGGCCGCGGCACAATGTCCACCACATGCCCCGGGCTGGCGCTGTTGGGGCCGGTGTTGGTGTGCTCATAGACCACGTCGGTGGCATCGGTCACCACAAACAGCGTGAACCGCCCTTCGGTCGCCGGCGGCAGAGTCATGATCCGGGTCAGCGTGTACGAAGTCCCCGCCGGCATCAGGCCCGTGTGCGTGAACTCGCCAATCACCAGATCGTCGTTGTCGCCCAAGGTGGCGTTGCGCGACAGCACCACGCGATCCACCCACGTGTCCACCGGCCCCACCTGGCTGCTAACGTTGGTGACCGTCCAGGTCACGCTTAAATCCGCCGGATCGCCCACCACCAGCGGCTGGGTCAGCACGCCGCTGACCGCCAGGTCGGTGAACGGCGCCAGGGTCACCGTTACCGCGTTGCTGGCGCGGGTGTTGTTCGTTTCGTAGGCCGCGCCTTCGGCAATCACGCCGGTGGCATCGGTTTGCACGATCAAGAAATAGGCGCCATTGATGCCGTTGGGCAGGGTCACCGGCAGGCTGGCGTTGTACGAGGCGCCCGCCGCCAGCGCGCCCACGCGTTCGCGGCTGCCCAGCAGCACATCCTCGCCTGAAAGCGTGCCGTCCGTGCTCAGATAAATGCGCTCCACCCACTGGCCGCCGGTTACACCGGTGCCGGAATTGCGCGTGGTCCAGTTCACCGTAATCTGCGTGCCGGACTGCGCCGCCGCCACGGTGGACGCCGTGGTGACCTCCAGGTCGGGATGCAAGAGCGTCACCGCGGCGGAAACGCCCTGGTTGTTATTCTCGCCGCCGCGCTCAAACACCTGGCCGGTGGCATCCGTGACCACGAGCCACTGATAGCTGCCATCCGCCAGCAGCGGCACCGTCACCGTGCGCTCAACGCTGTACACCGCACCCGGCGCCAAATCATTGGGCCTGGTAAACTCGCCCAAATAAGCCGCGCCCTGCACCTGGCCGTTACTCGAGAAATACAGCCGATCCACCCATGCGCGGCCGGTGGCAGCCGCCCCGTCGTTGCGCACCGTCCAGGTCACGGTCGCTGTCTGGCCCGCCACCGCGGTGGCCGTGCTCGTGACCGAAGCCACCACCAGATCCGGCACCGGCGCCAGTGCCACCGTCACCGGCCCGAGACTGCGGGTGGTATTGTTATTTTCCGCCCCCGGCTCGTTCAGCCAGTTGGCCGCGTCGGTCACCACAAAGAGCCAGTACGTGCCCGCGGTCAAATCCTCCGGCAGGATCACCGTGACCTGCTGCCCGTAATTGGCCCCGCTGGCCAGCGCGCCGTTCCGCTCAAACGTCCCCAACAGCCGGTCGTTGCCAAACGTGTCATCGGCCGACAAATAAACCTGGTCCTGCCACCGCGCGGCCGTGGTCGCGGCCGTGCCCTGATTCACCACCCGCCAGCTCACCGCAATGGCCGCGCCGGTCAGCGCCGTCTCCGGCCCCACCACCGTCTCCACCACCAAATCCGCCGGCGGCGTGGCATAGACGATCGTCAGTGGGGCGTCATGGCGGTTGTTGTTCTCGTTCACCTCCGGCTGCTCGTTCCACACATCCACCCGGATCACCAGCGTGTAGGCCCCCTCCACCCCCCACGGCAATTGCACACTGACACTGCGGGAAACCGATGCCCCTGCCGCCAGCGGCGTGTTTTGCGTCACGTGCCCCACCAAAATGTCGTCAAAGTTGCCCAGGAACGCGTCCTTGGTCAGCACCACCCGCTCGCCCCAGACGCGGTCGGCGGGGGCGCTGCCCGTGTTGGTGGTCGTCCATTCCACGGTGAGGGTGTTGCCATTGGCAAACACCTGCGGGTTGGCATTGTCCGAACGGAAAGCCACGTTACTCAAAGCCAGATCTGGAGCGCTCAAGCTTACCGCCCGCGCCAGCACATTGTCGTTCTCATTGCTCTCCGGCTGGTTCTGGTAATGGTCCACCACCAGCAGCAGGTGGCGGCTCCCTGTCAGGCCGCCGGGAATCTGCACCGTTCGCGTGTCGGCCAGCGTCGCCCCCGCGTCCAACACTTCCGTCCGGCTGAACGTGCCCAGGATCAAATCGTCCGCGCTGGGGACGGCATCCGTGGAAAGCAGCACCACCGTCACCCAGCCGGTGGTGGCCCGGCCCGTGCCGGTATTCTGCACCGTCCAGTTCAATGTCGCCGGCTTGCCCGACTCCAGCGTGGCCGGCAGCGTCGTGCCCGCTGCAAACACCAGGTTCGGCGCCCGCACCTCCACCGGCACCACCCGCGTGTTGTTGGCGTTGTCACTCTCCAATTGCGTGTTGCCGGTGTCCGTGTGGAAAATCAAGAATCGCGCCCCCGTCCCGATGGCCGCCGGGATGGCCGCCACACCGCCCGTGCCCAGGTTCACCTCATAACTGGCCCCCGGATTCAACGGCGTGCCGCTGCTGCGCCACACCGAAGCCAGGATGGTGTCCCCGCTGTCCAGCACATTGTCCAGCGAGAGATACACCGCATCCCACCACGAAGCCATCGCCTGGCCTGTGCCGCCATTGGTAACCGTCCAGCTCACCGCGATCCGCTCGCCCCAGGCCAACACCGCCGGCGCGCCGGCCGCGCTCACCACCAAGTCCGCCGCGTTGAAGCTCGTCGCGCCCGGGTGCACCCGGACGTTGTTGTTCTCGTTGGACTCGGCCTGCTCCTGCCGCGCGTCGGTGACAAAGATGAACCGGACCTCGCCGGTCAGGCCGCTGGGCATGGTAACCTCGCGCGACACCTCATAGGCAGCGCCCGCCGCCAGCGCCGCGTTGCCCGCCCAATGTTCCAGCACCAGCAGATCCGTGTTCGGGTCCAGCGTGGCATCCGCCGAGAGGTACACCCGGTCCACCCACGTCCCCATCGCCGCGCCCGTGCCCTGGTTGGTCACCGTCCACCCAATCGTCACCCGCTGCCCCCAACTGGCCGTCGCCGGCGCGGTGGAGGCCGTGATGACCAGATCCGGGTCCGTCACGGTGATCGGCCGCACCACGAAGTTATTCGCGGTTTCCTCCGCCTCCACCTGCTGATTATCGGCGTCCACCCGGATGATGAGGAATTTGGCGCCCACGGCGTTCATGGGCAGGCGCACCTGCGCGCTCAACGAATAATTGGCCCCGCCCGCCAGCGGCGTCTGGGCCGCCACAAGCACCGAGCCAAGCAACAAATCATCCTGGCTCCATTGGTTGTCATTCGAGAGATAAACGCGATCCACCCAGTCCGCAAAGGCGGTGGAACTGGACTGGTTGGTCACCGTCCAGGCCACCTCGATCCATTGCCCCACCGCCGCCGTGGCGGGCGAGGTGGCCCCCGTCAGCCGCAAATCCGGCGGGGGCAAAATGGTGATGGAAATGGCAAAATAATTATTGGTTTCATCGGTTTCGCCCTGCTGCTGCTGGGCGTCCACCACCACCAGCAAATATTGATGCAACGCCGAAGCCGCCGCCGGCAGCGTCACCTGCTCGGTGCGGGTGTAACTGCCGTTCACGGCCACGGGCGACTGGCTGGACATGTCGAACGTGGTCACGAGCAAATCATCGCCCGTCAGCCGGTTGTCGTTCGAGAGATAGATGCCATCGCGCCACGTCGCGCTGGCCACACCCGGCCCGGCGTTGGTCACCGTCCAGCTTACGGTAATGGTCTGCTGCGCCGCCGCCTGGGCCGGCCCCAGGCCATTGGTCACGCGCAAATCCGGCGCTTCCACCCGGATCACGGTGGAAGCCCGCGTATTATTGGCCTCGTTGCTTTCGCCCTGATGACCGGCGTCATCCACCCGGATAATGAGGTAGTAATTGCCCACCGGCAGCGCCGGCAACGTCACCTGCGCCTGGGCGGTGTAGGTGGCCCCCGCCGCCAGTGGCGTCAAGGCCGCCATGTCACGCCGCGCCAGCCGGGTATCGCCCTCGTCCCACACGTCATCGGCGCTCAGATAAATCCCGTCCCACCAATCCGCCGGCGCGGCCACGGTGCCGGTGTTGGCCACCGTCCAGGACACCGTGATGGTCTGGTTGGGCGACGCGCTGGCCGGCACGCTCACGGCGGTCACGGTCAAATCCGGCACGGTAATGATCACCGGATCGCTGGCGCGCGCGTTGTTATCTTCATTGGATTCGCCCTGGGTTGCGGTCGCGTCGGTCACCAGAATAAGATAATAAGTCCCCGCCGTCACCCCGGGCAGCCGCACGGTGCGGATGGCGCTGTAATTGGCCCCGGCCGCCAACGGCACCCGCTCCGCCGCGCTCCACTGCTCAATGAGCACATCGGCGCCCGGCTGGAATATGGCATCGGTGGAGAGGTAGAGGGCATCCAGCCAGCCCGCCAGGGCCGGGGCGCCGCCCACGTTGGCGACGCGATAGGACAACTGAAATTCCTGCCCGCTGATGAGCGTGGCGGGCACCGTGGCGCGCTCAGCCGCCAAGTCCGGCGCCACCAGGGTGATGGGCGCCACCGCCATGTTGTTGTTCTCATTGGTCTCGCCCTGGTGCCGCGAGCCATCCGCCACAAAGAGCAAATAGAACGTGCCGCTCGCCGTGGCGGGCAGGGTCACATTGCGGGTCAGGGTATAACTCTGGCCCGCCGCCAGCGGGGTCTGATCGCCGGTCCACACCGTCAACAGCCGGGTGTCCGCCGCATCCAACTGGTTGTTGACGCTGAAATAAATATGATCATACCAGTCAGCCCGCGCCGCCTCGTTGGCGCTGGTCACCGTCCAGCTCACCTCAATGGTCTGCCCCAGCGCCGCCGTAGCCGGCACATTCAGGTTGCCAATCGTCAAATCGGGTGCGGCAATCTCAATCGCCACCGCCGCCACGTTGTTGTTCTCGTCGGTCTCGCCCTGGTGCCGCCCGCCATCCGCTACAAATAACAGGTATTTGCCCGGCCCAAGAAGCGTGGTCTCCGGCAGGAATACATTGCCGCTGCGCGCCATCTTCTGGCCCGCCGCCAGCACCGCCCCCTGCCAGAAGGAGCCGAGCAACACATCCGCCGCGTCCAGTGCGGCATCCGCCGAGAGATATATCTGGTCGTACCACGCCACCTGCGTGGGATAAGCCCCGGTGTTCTGCACCGTCCACGTCAACGTAAGGGTATCGCCCAACACCGCCCGCGCCGGCGTCACCGGAGCATCCGCCCCCGTGGCGGGGATGACCAAATCCGGCGCGTTCAACACAATCGCTACGGATGCCACGTTGTTGGTTTCATTGGTCTCACCCTGGAAATTGTAAAAATCGGTCACCACCAGCAGGTATTGCGCCCCCGCCGCATTGCCCGGCAGGGTGACGTTGGCGTTGACCGTGTAGGCCGCGCCGGCGCCCAAACCGCCCGCGTTATCCCGGTAATGGGTGTACAGCTCCGTGTCATTGGCATCCCATTGGGTGTCGCTGGATAAAAACACCCGGTCATACCAGGACGTGGCGTTGGCCGCGCCGCTGCCGGAGTTGGTCACCCGCCAGCTCAACGGAATGTTCTGCCCACCGGCCGCTGTGGAGGGGGCGGACAGGATTTGAGGCACCAGATCTGCCGACTCAATCGCCAGCGGACGGCTCGCCAGATTGTTGTTCTCGTTGGTCTCCGGCTGCGCGCCATAAGGGTTCGTCACGAACAACAAATGATAAGCCCCGGCCGCCGCCTCGGTCGGCAGCCGCATGGATCTCGTCACACTGTAACCATCGGCCAGCCCCCGCACCCGCGCCGGCGAGTAACCATATTGCACCACCAACGTCCCGTGATTGCCCTGACCGCTGGCATCCTGCGCCACCTGGCCGCCGCTCTCCTCAAATCGCCAGAACCCCACCAGCCCCGCCTCGCCGCTGCCGAACACCGTGTTCCGGTTGGCCGCAATTTGGGCCGCGCTGCGCACGCCATTCCACACCCGCACCTCATCCACCAGCCCCTCAAAAACCTGGTATCCTCCCTGGTTGGCCCCAATCGTCAGCGCCGCGTCGTCGTTGGTGAAATCAATCTGGGTGGAAACAAACGGCTGCGCCACCGCGCTGTGATACAACTTCACCCCGTTGGCCGGGTCAAACACCGCCGCCAGATGCTGCCACTGGCCCACCTGCACCGGCAAGCCCGTGTCAATCTCTTGGATGCCATTGCAGAGCGACCACGTCGGGCCGTTTTGCATCAGCGCCCAAAAATAGGTCCAATTCCCGCTGTTGGTGCTCAGGAGCGCCCCGCTGCGATAGTTGTTGTAGGGGAAAACCCACAACTCAAAGGTAACCCCACCGCCGGCGGTGGTCTGGTTCAAGTTCAAATTCGTGCTCACGTAGCCTCCATAGGACGGCAACAACAACGCATTTTGGCCCTCCCGCCAGCCGCCCGCCCAAATATCCGTCCAGCCCATGGAAATGTCCCCGCCGCCCGCCGTGGTATCAGTCGAGAGATAGACCAGGTCCTGCCATCGGCCCCCCGCGGCCCCGCCCCGATTGGTCACTGTCCAGCCCACTTCAATGACCCCATCGGGCGAGCCGCTGGCCGGGCCGCTGGTTTGCGTGACGACCAGGTCCGGCCCGGGCAAAATAGTCACCGGCACCGCCACCAGATTGTTGCCCGCGTTGGTTTCACCCTGATCATTATAAAGGTCCGCCATGAACAGCAGGTAATAACTGCCACTTACTTTGCGTGAGAAAACGAACTCGAAGACCGCTTCGTAACTACCCCCCGCCGCCAGGGTCTCTCCCCGCCAGTTCGTGGACAGAGTATAATCTGCCGATTCATAAGTGGCATTTTCTGAGAGGATCAGGCCATCATACCACAAGCTCGATGCCGGATGCACCCCCTGGTTGGTCACCTCCATCGTGATTCGCAGAGACTGCCCCCATGCGATAGTGGCCGGCGCCGCCGTGCGAGTCACCGCCAAATCCGGGGCGACCACCGTGACGGGCCGGACGATGAAGTTATCGGTCATATCACTCTCTAAAACTCCGTAGTAACCCGACTGATTGACCTTCAAGATAAAATAACCCTCTCCCAGCGGCAGGGAGGCACTGGCGAGAAAAGTTTGCGTGAAGGTGTAAGTTCCATTCGGAGCCAGGGGAACCCAGTTCTCCGTGGTGGGCGAGGTCAGGAAGTAATCATTGTAATCCCATTGATTGTCCCTGGAGAAGTAAAGGCCATCGCTCCAATAGCTCCACAGCGGCGCAACCCCCTCGTTGATTACCGTCCAACGGGCCTCCACGGTGGCGCCCAAAACCAGCACCGAGGGCATTTGCAGCTCCGTGGGACGCAAATCCGGCGCAATCGCCTGCACCTGAATGGCCACGCCCGCGTTGTTGCCTTCATTCACTTCCCGGACCTGCTGGCTCCGGTCGGTGACTAATATTAAATAGTAGGTGCCCGCCGCCGGAGCGGTAAAGGTCAGTTGCCCCGACCCATTATAACTGGCGTTAGCCCCCAAACCACCGGTGCGGCTAAACGCCTCCAAATAGGTGTCCCCCGTGTCATACACCGGATCGTTGGACAAATACCAGCCATCCGACCAACTGGTGGTGGTGATCGCGTCCGCCGTGGAGTTGGTGACCGTCCAGGTCACCGATAACCGTTCACCCAGAATGACTTGCAGCGGCGACGTGGTACGGCGGGCCGTGGCAAAAGTCACCAACGCCATGCCCCGGCCGGTATATGGATCAGCCACCCAAGTGGAAGGGTCGCTGTCGTGGAGGGTGTACTCCCCGGCCGCCAGGTTGAAGTTCAAGCCGTCCACCCGCCACAGATTGGGGTTGCTGCCATCCTGGGTGGCCGCCCAAGAGCCTACCACCGCGCCGCTCTGGTTGCGCAGGGTGAGGGTCACGTTGGCCGGTGCAGTCCCCCGATGCAAAGTCGTCAAGGTCTGGAGGACCACCGCCTCCCCCACCTTCAGCGAAAATGGTGACTGGGGATTAACCCCATACCAACTGTACCCTTCCACGCTCCCCACCTGACGGACAGCCAGGGACACATTCGCGGCGGTTACCGCCAAATCGCCCGCGCCAATGGTGGCCGTGGTGCTGCCTGCGTTGTTGCTATCACTGGTCTCCGGCTGCCCATTGTTATAATCCGTCACCACAAAGATATAAACCGGGCCGGAAGGTGCACTCGCCGGCAAAGTAAAGGTGCCTTGCTTGCTGTAGGTGCCATTGGCCGCCACGGGCAGGGAGGTATTCCAAGAGGCTATGTAGATGGTGCTCACCAGCAGATCATTCTGCTGGTCCAGGACGTTGTCCGCACTGATATACACCGCGTCATACCAGTAACTGGCGGAGGTGGCGCCCGTCCCTTGATTTCGCACGGTATAATTAACAGTGAAACTGGTGGTGCTGATCACCACCGGCGTCACACTCACCGATTGCACCACGAGATCAGCCGCCGCCAACTGGATGGGGAGGGCATAAACGTTGTTATTTTCGTTGGTCTCGGGCAAATCATTGTTGCGATCGGTTACCACCAGCAGGTAACTCCCCATGGCATTAGCCGGAAGAAAGAGCGAAGTCTCATACGTGCGGCTCTGGTTGGTGGCCAGCGGTTGCGACTGGAAATAATTGGTCAGAAAAGTATCCGTGTTCGCATCGAAGACCGAGTCGTTGGACAGATAAAAGGCATCATTGAACGTGGAGGCAATGTTGCCGCCCGTGTTGCGCAGGGTCCACGATATTTGAATAGTCTGGCCGGGGCCTACGGTGCCGCCGGTGATCTGGGCGTTGGTGATTTCCAGATCCGGCGGGGTGAAGTTGATCTGCAGCGGCACCGCTAGGGTATTGTTGGCTTCGTTGGTTTCCGGCAGCGCCTCCCAGTCATCGGTCCGGAAAATAAGATATTGCCCGCCACGCGTGGGCAGGATCACCTGGATTTGCACCCGGCTGTATTGCTGGCCCGGCCCCAGGATGTCCCGATAACGCATTACCTCCCACGCTCCCTGCACCTGGGTATCGCCCGAGTCGTACTGGTTATCATCGGAAACATAAATGGCGTCCACCCAGTTTTCCTGCCATTCCATGGTACGCGGCACCCCCGCCCCGGCGGTGCCGATGTTGCGCACGGTGTAAGAGACCGTGATCGTCTGGCCCGCTTGAGCCGAGGTCAGTCCGCCCACATCCGCACTAACCACGGTCAAGTCAGCCTGAGCCGCGCCAAAGCGCATAGTGGCGGAAGAAACGATGGTGTTATTGGCCATTTCGGTCTCCGGCTGGCGGGTGCCATAGGACATCGTCCCGGAACCGTTGACCACGACGATGAGATAATAGTCCGTGTTCAATTGGACATTATCCCAACGGCTAACGCCAAACACCAAGGTGCCCTGGCGCGAGCCCCCGGCAGGAATGGGAGCTAAATTATTAATAGGAAAAGCACCCAACGCCAAATCAGGATTGTTACCCCCCAGCTCCAAGGTGTTGTTCAATGACAAATAGACCTGCCCATACAACACTCCACCCACGCCCGTGGCTTCATCACTCCCCAAGTTTTGCACGGAAATGTTAACATTGACTGGAGACCCGATACTGGCCGTGGCCGGCGGTGACAAGCCGGTGGGATTCAAATCAATCAATGCTTTCCGTAATTGAATGGCCTGCCCCGGATGCTGGTTGTTGGTCTCGTTGGATTCGGCAACAAACCCTTCCGAATCAACCACAATATGCACGTACGCCGTCCCGGCCGCGGTATCCCAGCGCCACTCCTCGGGGTTGACCCACGTTTGCACGGTGAAACTGGCACCGGCCGCCAGCGTTCCACCCGGCAGATCATAGCGCACACTCTTCTGCCCCAGGACATCATCCCAACTGTAATTCGCCGGGTCAAAAACGGCGGTTCGAGCCAGGAAAATCCGGCTGAAGATATTGGTCGCAGCCACCGCGGCGTTGCCCTGATTGGTGACGGTGAACTGCACCGGCACGCTGTGAACATAACCGTTGGCCGGCACCGTGGCAGAAGCCACCACCAAATCAGGCTGTCCCCCATTGGCATCCGGCGAAATCAGCGGCTCCCCTTCCGGCAACAGCGATTCTTGAACCACGGAGGGAGCGGATTCGAAGGTGTAAGCAACCTCCTCTTCACCCGCTGGCTGCAGACCATCCACCCCCACCTCTGGAGGCCACAGCTCTGGCACCACCGCTCCCGGCATGTCCGCCGAAAGTAGCACTCGTGGCTCCAGCAATTCCAAACCCCACCGCATGTGCTCGTCTTGTACTGCCAGCCAGCGACGTCGAGCCGGTTTAGAACGAGCACCCACTCGCACCATAACGGCTTCGACGAGACGTTGCGACCGGATGTCCTTGCATCAGCCCCGCTGCGAGGCGGACAAAAAGGGCATCTAATCCTTATGTAGGCGTATTATTTTTCCCCCAAAAAATCAAGCCAATTCTTGTTCACTTCTGGCGATTTATTGGCCGATGAAAAATTGACTACCACGCGTGGCTGGTGGGCCCAGAGGGATTTGAACCCCCGACCAAGCGATTATGAGTCGCCTGCTCTAACCCCTGAGCTATGGGCCCATCCGATGGCGTCAAACTTAAAGCAACCCAGACTGTAATCAAGCCTTGAACGCCGCCCACGCACCACCAGCCCCTGTTGTAGAAAAGATGGAGCCGCCGTCCCGGTAAATTCAACTCGACAACCGTGCGCGGTGTTTGAAGCATGGCGCCGTGGAAGCGCAAAAACCCATTCTCCTGTTGGGCCTGGGCAATGACATTTTGAGCGATGATGCAATTGGCCTCATCGTGGCGCGGGAATTGCAGCAACGCTTCGCCCATCATCCGCTCATCGAAGTGCAGGCCGTTTGTGAGATGGGTCTGGGGCTGCTCGATTACATCGTCGGCCACCGGGTCATGCTGGTGGTGGACTCCGTGCAAACCGGCAAAATTCCCCCCGGCCAGATTCACGAGGTGGGGGAGAAAGAGCTCCCCACCCTCCCCGGGATGTCCCCCCATTTCCTGGGCGTGGGGGAGATTTTGACTTTGGGCCGGCGTATGGACTATGTCATGCCGGAGGTGGTGGGGATTTTCGCCGTGGAAGTGGCCGATGCCTCCACCATCAGCGAACAACTGACGCCGCCGGTGGCCGCCTGCCTGCCCCAGATTATCGAGCGCGCCGCCGCGTGGTTAACCCACCAGGCTCTCCAATATCCCACGCGCCCGGCTCAGTGACGCAAGTTCCAGGCCGGCGAGGCATATTTGGCCAGATAGGGCTGCAACTCCTCCTCACAATGGGGCGGTGGCGCACTTGCCGCCTGCCAGGCATCGCGCAGGGCGGTTTTGATGATTTCGGCCCTCACCTGCAAATTGGCGACAAAATCCGCATGACGCCGGCCGTGACGATAATCGGGCACACGGGAGGGAAAACGCAAATAGCGCTCCATCAACTCCACCCGCGCATCGAGCAGAAAAACGCCGTGAAACAGCAGCACCTCCTTGTAGCGCCGCTGGGCATTGCCAGAGCATTTCCGGCCCGCCAGCGCCAGGTCCGTGATGCCTTTGACCTCCACAGGCCGGCCCAGCACCCGACTCAGGGCCGCGGCATGACGTTGCATGATGAAATGATTGGCGCCGGTGATGGTGGTTAAAGGCCCCTGCTGGGGTACCCGCAGAATCAAGGAATAATTCAGACAGCCCGGCATTTGCAGGACCGTCCCTCCCCCGCTGACGCGGCGGAAAATGGGCACGCCATCGGCGGCACAGGCCTCCCAATGGACCTCCTGCCGGACACAATTGCCGTAACCCACCACCACAAACAGCGTTTGCGGCTCCCAAAACCACAGCACTTCCGGCGCCCCCCCGGCCACCCGGGTGACCAGCCATTCATCCAGCGCCAGGCAGTGTTCCGGCCTGTGCCAGGTCATTTCAAATACCACCATTTTTAGGACAGAGAGCCAGACAGGGTGGCATCCCCATGAATCGCCGCACCCAGAAGAATTCACCCAATGCGCTCAATTTCCTCCTCCAACACTTTGCTGCACTCGGGGCAAACCCCATGGGTGATGCGGGGCGGGATCGCACAATTGAACAAGCGCATTTGCGCAACCGCCACTTCCGGCTCCTGCCATTGAGCGGTCAGGTCATTTCTAACGCGCTTGCACCAACTGCACATCACCACCAGCCGGGAGGGATCAGGCGCCCGGGCGGCCAACAGTTCCAGAGCGGGGCGAACTTCCTCGCGCAAAATCCAGTTGCGGAATTGAATTCGGCCCCCTCCCAAGGGGTGGATTTCCATCCGCATAAAACGGCGCTTGTCCGGAGAATCACAGCGATAAGGCAGCGTGATGGCGCGGGCCGCCATACGAACCCGACGCACAATAATTTGATAAAACTGCCGTATGGTGGCCTCGTGGATGAAGTCCCACAGGGGCCGGCCCAGGACCGTTTCCAAAGTCAAATGCGGGGCCTGGTTGTCTCGGGCGAACTGGAGCCACGCTTCATTGACCCAGGAGAGGGTATCGTCGGCTTCAATTTGATGCACAAACATAAATACGTTGGCGGGCCGGGTTGGCCGACACCCCGACACCCTGCCCCTGCGTCTGGAGCGTCCGTTTAGGCCCGGCGCAGGGAGGCGAGAATCTGATCCGCTTTTTCCGGGGTAACGCCTTCAAAGAAGTCATCATTGACCATCATGGCCGGGGCGGTGCCGCAACTGGCCAGGCATTCAACAAACTCAATGGAAAAACGGCCGTCCGGTGTGGTTTGCAGACCGTGTTTGTGAGGATCCAAGCCCAGTTTTTCGCACAGATGCCGGTAAAGCTCATGCGAGCCGCCCAAGGCGCAACTCAAAGTGCGGCAGACCTTAAAGACATAGCGGCCCACCGGCTCCTGCCGGAACATGGGATAAAAAGTGACCAGCTCGAAGATGGCGATCGGTTCCACCCCCAGTTTGGCCGCAATCCATTCCAGGGCCGGACGCGAGATGTACCCTTCGCGCTCCTGAAAGGCATGCAACAGCATGAGCGCCGCGCTGCGCCGCTGCGGATAACGGGCGATGATCGCCTCCAACTCGCGCTCAAAATCAGGTTCCACCTTGAAACTCATGCGCCCTCCTCAGCGGTCACATTCCCCCATCACAAAGTCAATGGAGCCCAGAATGGCCACCACATCGCTGATCATGTTGCCCGGCAGCAACTTGGGCAGAATGCTCAGATTCACAAACGAGGGCGAACGTATTTTCAACCGGTAGGGCGTGCCCCCGCCGCGGCTGTTGATATAGAAGCCCAGCTCGCCTTTGGGATTTTCGGCGCCAAAATAAACCTCGCCCGGCGGGGCGTTCACCCCTTGCGTCACCAGCATGAACTGGTGAATCAGCTCCTCCATGCTCGTCAACACCTTCTGTTTCGGCGGCAACACGATCTTCCCGTCCGGCACATTGATCGGCTCGCCGCTCCGGTTGTCCGGCCCGCCGGGCAGGCGATCGAGGCACTGCCGGATGATGCGCACACTCTGGCGCATTTCCTCCATGCGCACCAGGTAGCGGTCATAGCAGTCGCCCACACTGCCCACCGGCACCTCAAACTCCAACTCCGCGTAGCAAAGATATGGATGCGCCTTGCGCACGTCATGCTCCACGCCACTGCCGCGCAAATTGGGGCCGCTCAGGGCGTAACTGATGGCATCTTCCCGGGAGATGATGCCAATGTCCCGCGTGCGCTCCACCCAGATGCGGTTGCGGGTCAGGAGCTGGTCCACCTCGTCAATTTCCACCAGCACTTCGTCACAAAACTTGCGGCACTGATCCACCCAGCCCGGCGGCAGGTCCCGGGACAGCCCCCCAATGCGGGTGTAGCTCGTGGTAAAACGGGCGCCGGTGAGCCATTCACACAGGTTGTAAATTTTTTCGCGCTCCGTGAAGGTGTGCAAAAACACCGTCATCGCCCCGCAATCCATCGCGTAGCAACCAATGCCCAACAAATGCGAGGAGATACGGGCCAGCTCGCAACAAATCACGCGGATGTATTGACAGCGCGGCGGGAGCGCGCGGTCTATGCCCAGCAATTTCTCCACCGCCAGCGCATAGGCCACGTTGTTGGCCAGCGGCGCCAGATAGTCCAGCCGGTCGGTGTACGGAATAAACTGGGTATAGGTCATGTTCTCGGCGATCTTCTCATCGCCGCGATGCAAATAACCGATGTCCGGCGTGGCCCTGACGATGACCTCGCCGTCCAGTTCCAACAGCAGCCGCAACACGCCGTGCGTCGAGGGATGAGACGGCCCCATGTTCAGGAGCAGCTTGTCCCCCTGCAATTCACCCAGCTCGCCGGGGGAAACCTCCTGCAACGCCTGTTGGGCACGGGCGGCCGGCTCCCGGAAGGCAATGTCCTGCGTCTGGCTCATGATCAGGACTCCACCTCCCTCACCCGCGGTTCGCGGTGAATGGCATCTGGCGCGCCGGGCTGGGTGACAAACGGCCCGCCTTCGAGCGGCGCCGGCTGCGTGAACGCCACCTCGGGCAATTCCGTGGATTTGCCGGCCAGCGGAAAATCCTTGCGCAAGGGATGGTAAGGATAGCCCTCCCACATGATGATGCGCCGCAAATCCGGATGGCCGGCAAAACGAATCCCCATCATGTCGTAAATCTCGCGCTCATGCCAGTCGGCCGTGCCCCAGAGGTGGCTGACCGTGGGCAGCTCGGATTTTTCCTCGGACACGGAGGTTTTCAAGCGCAGGTGACAACGATGTTTCAGGCCGTAAAGCTCATAAACCACCGTCCAGCGCGGGTCTTCGCCGTAGTTGTCCACGCTGGAAATGTCCAGCAGATAATCAAATCCCAGCTCGTCCCGGGCAAAACGGCAGACCTCCGCCACCTGGGCGGCATCATGGAGAATCAGTGTCACCTCCCCGCGAAACTCCACCGGTTCTCCCAGCACTTGCGGAAAACGTTCGCGGCAACGGCGCACCAGCTCGGTCAGGGTTTCGTTCATGCGGCTTGCGGACGGAAAATGGGTTCTCTGGCCACTTTATTCTGCAAGCGAATCAAGGCGTCGAGCAGCGCTTCGGGGCGCGGCGGACAGCCGGCCACATATACATCCACCGGGATGATATGGTCCACCCCCTGCAGTACGGCATAACTACGGTACATCCCCCCGGTGGAGGCACAGGCACCCATGGCAATGACCCATTTGGGATCGGGCATCTGCTCGTAAATCCGCTTCACCACCAGCGCCATCTTGTAGGTCACTGTGCCGGCCACAATCATCACATCCGACTGCCGCGGGGAAAAGCGCATCACCTCGGCCCCAAAGCGGGAGATGTCAAACCGGCTGGCGCCGGTGGCCATCAATTCAATCGCGCAACAGGCCAGTCCCATGGGCATGGGCCACAGGCTGTTTTTACGGCACCAGTTCAACGCCGCCTCCAGGCGGGTGTGAATTACCCCGCCTTCGATCTTGGAATTGTAGCCGAATTCCGTGGCGTTGCCCGTGCTCATGCCTTCAGTCCGTTGCTGCGGGGCGGATTTTGAGACGCCTTCCGCGAGCAAAACCTAACCGCCACCCTCCACCCGCGCAAGCGCATTTTGGCTGCCCCGCCGCCGGCACGCCCGCAAAAGAAAGGGAGGCGGGCTGAAGTCCCACCCCGTCGTAGACTTGGCCGGAAAACATCGCCCCGAGGGGCTATTCCCATGGACGCAAACGGACCTCGATGCCCAAATCCCGGCCCACCTGCACTTTGAGCGCCGCGGGATTGGCCTGGTTGTAATGGTACGGGTACACCACCTTGGGCCGGATGGCGCGGACAAACTGCGCTGCCGCCGCCGGACCCATGTTATACTGGCCATCACAACAGACAAAGGCCACCTCTATGTTGGTGATGCGGCTGCGGTCAATGGTTTCGCTGGTGTCGCCACTAATATATATACGCATGCCCCCCAGGGTGACGATGTAGCCATTCCCGGCGCCCAAGGGATGATTGCTGTTGGTGGCCGGAACCGCTTCGACGTGCACCCCTTGCTGCTCGGTGGTTTGGCCATTGAGCAGGCGCACCGACCGATTGGTGAGCGGACTCCCGGCGGAAACCAGCGAAGCAAAAACGTTGGAGGAGACAATCAACACGGTGCCGGCATTGGTCAGGGCATTCAACGCATTACGGTTGTAATGATCACTATGATTATGGGTGACCAGGATTAAATCCGCCCGTGGATAACCCTGGCTGACGTAGTTGGTGGCTGTGGGATCCACATAAATGGCCCGGTTATTCCACCACAGCAGAAACGACGCATGGTTGAAATGCCGCATCACAGCCTCCCCCTGGGCGGTGGGCAGGTGATCGCCGGTGAGCGCATTGGTGGCAGCCTGCACGGCGCGATAAAACCGCAGCGGCAGGTAAGGCGCCGCCGTGTCCACATGCTGCACCAGGCCCGTGCTGGCCGTCGTGGCCAATCCCTGCCAGTCCACCAGGTTGGTGGTCCATTGCAACTGATAACGCTGACCATTGGCCGCTTGCAGCTCCAGTTGCAATTCGGCTTCCGCCGTCCAGCGCGGACGGACAAATTGCGGGGTTTGCGCGGAGAGCAGGCCTGCCAAGAGCAGCAGGCCTGCCAATCCCGCACCCCGCCGGTGGTCAAAGCAGATGCGACGCATACCAATAAACTGTTGGAACAACTTGAGTTCAGCAAAAGCAGAGGTTTTTTAAATCTGATTCGTAGCGCTTATTGCCCCCTCCTCAACAAGGAAAGCCGTCGCAACAACCCATCAACAAGAAGCGGCCGATGAAGAAAAAACTGCCCACGGCAGTCTAAACTTGATAAAGTCTTGTTGAGTCAACCTATGAAAACCATGTCTTTTTCGGCTAAATCGCGCGCCCTGGTAGCAGCCCTGCTGGGGGCTTTTGTTCTGGCAACCCTCTCCGCTCAAGCAGCGGGCGACTGGGTCACCCTCTTCAATGGCAAAGATTTGACCGGCTGGCGTGTCCCGGCCAGCAACGTGTTCTGGAAAGTCGTGGACGGCGTGCTGGTGGGGGAAAATGATGAGACCCTCAAAGGCAGCATGCTCTACACGGAAAAGAGCTACCAGGATTTCATTTTTGAAGCCGACGTCCGCTGGCAGGGCGACATTGATTCCGGCTACATGGTGCGCAAGCCGGAGCTGCAAATGCAGATCGGCATCTCCAGCTCCCTCAAACGCGACATGACCTGCAGCTTCTACACCGGCGGCGCCGAGCGCTATCCTGTGGCGGGGCAAGCCAAAGACGTGGATAAATATCTCAAGCCCGGCCAATGGAACACCATCCGCCTCCAGGCCAAAGGCAATACGTTCACCGTTTGGCTCAATGGCCAGCAGGTCACCGAATATACCAATGAGAAATACGCCGGCGCCGCCCCCATCGGCCTGCAAATCCACCCCAAAGTCAAAATGAAGGTGGAATTCCGGAACATCCGCATCAAAGAGTTGTAATCCGGCAGCCGCAACCTCTCCAGCAGCTCACGGATGGGTTTCGCCCGCCCTGCCGCCCGGGGCATCACCCCAGGTCAGGGGCGGGCGTAATTGTTTCGCCTCCGGCCGGCGCCAAAAATCGCGCACCCGCTGAAAGATCTCGTTGAATTCCATGTCCATCAGGCGCTCCCGCGCCGGCCCGCTGGTGAGGCGCTGACGCGGCAGGTACAACGTCATCGCGCCCGAGTTGGCAGGCGGCATGTGCCCTTGAAACTCCAGGCGCAGCCCGTTGGTTTTCACGATGCCCACGGAGGGGATGTCCAGAAACGCCAGGGGATCAATCTGGCTCCGCTCCGGGCTGTATATCCAACCCCCGCGCAATTCCAGGGGCCACCAGTCGCGCCCGACCTGCACCCTCAGACTGGCGCTGGCGTTGGTATATTCCGGCACCAGACTTTCCCCGGCAATTTGGATGGTGAGGACGGCATCTTCACTGAGACCATCCGGCGGCCCCTCGCCGAGGCGGGTCACCAGCACGCGCTGGGTGTAACGCACGCCCAGATGCTCCCATTCCGTCTGTAAAATGGGCAAATCCTCCACTTGGAAACGACGCCGGGGCGGCACCGGGGGCAGCCCAAAATCCAGCCGGAGCACGGCTGCCGCCCCGGCATGGCCTCTTGCAAAGCTGCCTGCCGGGCACACCACCACGCCATTGGAGAAAACCTGCACCGGTGAATAGGACGGGCCCCGGCCATCGGCGGCCGCCAGGTGGGCATGGCCCCACCACATCAGGGCGGCCCACAAAAGGAGCCTGCAGGGAATGCCCGATTTCATGCAGAGGGAGCGGCCCGTTTGCCTTCTAAATAGCGCTTCACGGCCTTGCGCTGGGCGCGGGTTAATCGCACGCCGTGCCGCCGGCCACGCAACCAGGCCTCCGCCTCCTCCACTGTGGCGCAACGGCCCTCCTGCACCAGATAAGCCGCCAAGATGGCGGCGGCTCGTCCATGCCCCAGCGCGCAATGAACATAGATATTTTGGCGCTTTCGATGATCCCGGATGAACGCCAGTGCGCGCTCAAAATCGCGCGGCCGCGGCGGAGTCATATCCAAAATGGGCAGGCGCAGGTATTCCCCCTGCTCCCGCATGAATTCCGGCTCGGCAAACTCGGCGGTCAAATCCAGCACGGCCAGCGGCTCCATGGCTTCAATGCGATGGCGCTCGTCCCGGCACAGGCGGCGCCCCCAATACAGCCCAGGCTCGACTTCCGCAAAGGCCGGTTCCCGCGACAGGAAACGCCAGGCGAGCAACTGCGCGTAATTGTAAAAGAAATAGGGCCAGAACACCACCCAGGAGAAGAAGGGCAGCCGGCCATCGCTGCCTTTCTGGAAGATGTGGGGCTGGCGCGCATAAAAGGCGTAGAGCAGCGCCATGAGCGTGGCCGCGCCATTGAACGCCAGCAGCAGGAGCAACAGCGGAAGTGCCGCCTCCAGCGACTCGCGCGTAATTTCATTGAACTGCAAATTAAACATGCATTTCCCCCAACTGGCGCGTCAAAGCCACCCATTGCTCCAGCGACAATGCCTCACCCCGCACCGTGGGCGGCAGCCCCAGCCCGGCCAGGGCATGATCCACCTCCGCCTCCGGGCGCAGGGCCTTGAGCAGCTTGCGCAGCATCTTCCGCCGCTGGGAAAATCCTTGTTTCACCAATTGAACGAACGCCGGCCGGAGAGACGCCGCCAGCAGCGGAGCCGGCCGCCGGCACAAGGTGAGGCAACCCGAATCCACCTCCGGCACAGGGAAGAAACAGCCGGCCGGAATCTTGAACCAGTCCTGCACCAGGTAATCCAGTTGGATCAACAAGGTCAGCACGCCGTAATCGGCGCTACCGGGGCGCGCCATCAGACGTTGCACCACTTCCCATTGCAAGGTGACGGTCATTTGTTGCGGCCCCAAGGGATGCAAGGCCAGCTCCACCAAGATGGGGGAGGCCACTGAATAGGGCAAATTGGAAACGACTTTCCAGGCGCGCCAGTCCTGGGGGGTCGTGCGCAGATATTCGAGAGCATCCGCCAGAACCAGCGTCAGATTGTCCGCGGCTGCCAGGCGCTGGCGCAGCAACTCGTGCAGCCGGCGATCCACTTCCACAGCCAGCACGCGCACCGGCTCACGCACCAGCCACTCAGTCAAAGCTCCCAGCCCCGGCCCGATTTCCAACACCTGATCTCCGGGTTGCAGCCGGGCCGCGCCTACAATGCGCTGCAGTTGGTTGGCATCATGCAAAAAATTCTGTCCCAGGGATCGGGTCAAACGAATCCCTTCCCGGTCCAGAATCTGCCGCATTTCGCTTAAATTCACTTTTTTCGGCGATTTTTTACCGTCCCGCCATTGCGCAGACACAATTTAGTGCGATATTAGGGCGTAATGCGAAACCAAAAACCCAGCCTGCAACCGCTGCCCGCTGCCGTGGCCGAATCGGTGGCCCGCCGCCTTTTCCAGGCGCGTCGCGAGTCCCGCCATGGGATGGCCGTGACGGCAGGGTTCGCCGGTCATCGCGCACCCTTCCTGTTTTTGACGTGGCTGCGCGCCGCCCGGCAACATAAAAAGGCCGTGGAATAGCAGTCCTGCTCCATGACGCGCCGGGCCTCAGGCCCGGCGGCGGCGTTAAACCCCTGCATTTTGGCTTTCCCCGTCCATTGGGCGCATTATGCTTCCTTCCATGAAGCATCACGTGCGATGGCTGGTTGTTGTGCTGTGGCTGGCGGCGGCCGCCCACGGGTTTGCCGCGTCAGGCAAATTGCTCAAAATTTTGCCGCATTATCTGGACCAAAAGGGCCGGCATTCGCTCAGCCCCAGCCTCTATGACCGCGATGCTTATCAGGCCTACCTGCGGGACAAACCGGAAGAACGCGCCGGCCTGCGTTTTGATATCCAGTACCGGCTGGCTAAAGCCACCCAGCCCAGGGTGCGCGTGGAATTGCGCGCCATGAAGGCCGGACAGCCCCAGGCCAGGGTGCTGGAAGCAGAAGTCAAAAAGACCACCTTCCTAGGACGATGGGTCTCCCTTTCCATCAGCGGAGAGGATTACAAAAACCTCGGAGAAATCTCCGCCTGGCGGGTGACTTTATGGGACGGTCCTCAATTATTGGGCGAGCGCAAATCCTTCCTCTGGCCCCCGGATTCGGCAGCCCCTTCCGCGCCGCCTACGACAGTCAAACCGTGAGCCGGACCTGCCCGGCGCTTCCAGCAGGACAGCGCGCAGGGTTGGGGTATGTGCCTTGAGCCAACATGACACCGGCGGCCTCCAGCAACTTGCCAGCGCGCTCCTGGCCGGCGGCCATCGGCCATCGGTTGCATGAGGCGCTGCATGCCGTGCAGGGCCTGCTGGCCTTTGGTTTGATTACCCTGGGCGTGCTCGTCTCCAAAGGGGCCGTGGCCTGCCCCCTAATCCGGCCGATGATGCGCCAACATCTTTACCGGGCCGGGTTGCGGCTGCTGCCCATGGCCCTGTTTCTGGCCATGACCCTGGGCTTTGTGGTCATCGGCCAGAGTGTCGTCTTATTGAGCCGGGTGGGAGCCCAAGATTTTGCCGGCACCATCATGGTCAGCGTGGTGGTTCGCGAGCTGGGACCGCTGGCGGCGGCGCTGCTCATCCTCCTGCGGGTGGGCACCGCCACCGTCATCGAGCTGGGCACGGCGCGAGCTTTGGGGGAGGTGGAAGTGCTGGAAGCCCTCAGCATTGACCCGGTGCATTATCTGGTGGCCCCGCGCATGGTGGGCATGGTTCTTGGTGCCTTTACCTTGAGCATCTATCTGACGGTAGCCGCCCTGGCCTTTGGCTACGTCTTCGCTTTTCTTCAGGATGTGC
Organism: Verrucomicrobiia bacterium; assembly: GCA_026414565.1. Lineage (NCBI taxonomy): Bacteria > Pseudomonadati > Verrucomicrobiota > Verrucomicrobiia > Verrucomicrobiia bacterium. The sequence continues at coordinate 79,567 of JAOAIT010000044.1, read as the reverse complement.
CCGTCACGCCCACAGACTACCTGGCCCAACTGGCCGGGGCGCTGCGTGCATTGGACTTTGTGCTGGTGGGGCTGAAGGCGTTGCTCTTTGGCGTGCTCATCGCCATCACCACGTGCTATCAAGGGCTGGCCCGGCCTTTGACGCTGGAGGACGTTTCCCAGGCCACCGTGCGGGCCACTGTCCAGGGCCTGCTCGGCATCGTGGCCCTGGACGCCCTGTTTATGGTGGTTTTCCTGGCCAGTTAAACGCCCACCATGAGCGCACCCCCTTCATCAGCCAAGGAAGTGCTGTGTGAGTTGCGCCGCGCAGACATCGCCTCCCCGCGCGCCCCCTCCGTGGCCCTGCTGCAACAAGTGGACTGGGCCATCACCAGCGGGGAGCGCTGGCTGATCCTCAGCCCGCCGGGGGCCGGCAAATCGGCTTTGCTGCAAACCGCGGCCGGCATTCAACGCCCCCTGCAGGGCGAGGTCTGGCTGTTTGGCCAATGCCTCCATCACCTGCGCGAGCCTGAGCTGTTGCCGCTTCGTCAAAAAGTGGGCCTGGTTTTCGAGGGTGGCGGACGCTTGTTTCCGGAGCTGACGGTGGCCCAAAACGTGGCGTTGCCGCAGGCCTATCACCACTCCAAGCCCTGGGCCGAGGCGATCGCGCAAATTACCCCCCTCTTGGATTGGCTGGAACTTGGGCCTTACGCCAGCGAAGCCCCCGTCCGACTGCCGCGCGCATGGCTGCCCCGGGCCGGTCTGGCCCGGGCCTTGGCCCTGCAACCGCGACTCTTGTTTCTGGACCATCCCTGGCGGGGGGCGGACCCCCAGGAACGCCAATGGTGGCAGAGCAAATTATCCGCCCTGCCATCACACGTCCCTTCCGTCGCCGCGCTCGTGCTGGCGGTGGATGAACCGGAGCCCTGGCTGTCCGGGTGCTCACGCCTGGCCGTGGTCCATCAACGTCAACTGGCAACCTTCCCCTCGGCAGCCGAGGGACACGCCTGGCTGGCCGCGCATCATTTGCTCGCCTCGCCGCCGTAAAACAGGTAAATCAACGCCTGGCATCCAGCCATGCCCTTGCAGGATCTGACACCGCAGTTGCGCACGCGCCTGAGCCGCCTGGAAAGCGCGGTGGGGTGGTTTGTGCTGCTGGCCGGCGCGCTGCTGCTGACGGGCTTTGTGTACTATGTCTGGCACACCGCCCAGCGCAAGGGATGGTTTCAGGAAAAAGTCCTGTTCTCCACCTTCGTGAACACCGCCGCCGGCCTGAAGCCGGGTGACCCGGTGCGGCTCATGGGCTTTCCCATTGGCGAGGTGACCCGCGTCGTGCCCAACGATCCCAATTTCCAGTACGGCAACATCACCATCTTTTTTGTCGTCCGCCGCGATGCCAACCACTATTGCGGTTACCTCTGGAGCGACTCCCGCGCCAAGGTGGTGCCCACGGACTTTCTCGGCAATCGCGGCTTGGAAATCACCAAAGGCCAGCTCGGCATCCCCCTGCTGCGGCTGGCCAATCCCCAAGACCCCCGCAGCCCGATCGTCGGGCGGCTGGATGTGCAGGCCGTAAAAAAATTCACCGCCAAGGTGGTCGCCTGCCTCGGCGCCACCAATGCCCCCGACCAGGAGGCAAAGGAAATCGCGGCCTTCATCCAAAAGGTGTCGGCCAGTCCCTGGGAGTACAGCGCCAAGGGCTTTGTGGAATCGCCCGAAGAAATGGCCGCGCTGGTGGTCCAGGCCATCCACCGGGAGCAGCCCACCCGCTTTTACCTGCCTTATCAGGAGGAAAAGGACATCTTCATCGAACCCGAAGAATCCCCGGCCCTGACGGAGCGTTTGGAACGCATCATCACCCAGGCAGAACGGGCCTTGCCCAGCTTTTTGACCCTCACCAATCAACTGGCCCAAGCCTTGGATAATGCCGTGCGGGCCACCGCGGAACTGGAACGCCTGCTGACCAACGCGCGCCCCGCGGTCACCCACGCCGGAGAATTGACCGCCGAGCTACAACAATCCGTGCGCGACTTGCGGCCCATGTTCACCAACCTGGCCCGCATTTCGGAAACCCTGGCGCAACCCCAAGGCAGCCTGGGAGAATGGCTCCTGCCCACCAATGTGCATCGGGAATTGTTGACCGTCCTGCGCTCCGCCAGCGCCACCCTCGACACCGCCAACACGGCCATCGGCAACACCGACACCAACCTGGACAACCTGATTGACCATGTGAATCTCACCTTGGAAAACCTGGCCCTCATGACCAGCAATTTGAACCGGCAGGTGGAATCCAACACCAATATTTTAAGCGAGATATCGGACTTGATCCGCAACACAGATCAATTCATTCAGGGCCTGCGCCGGCACTGGCTCCTGCGCTCGGCCTTTCGCACCAATCGGCCGCCGCCCCGCAGCACCGCGCCCGCCCCCGCGCCCCCTCCGGCCGCCGTGCCGCCCCGGCTCAAACCTTGATCCCGCCGGCGTTACCGCTGACAGGCCGGACAATAATACGTGCTGCGGCCGCCCTGGATGATGCGGCGAATCCCGGCCCCACAGCGCAGGCAAGGTTGGCCCGCCCGATCATACACCCGCAAACGCTCATGGTAATAGCCCGGCTTCCCTTCCCGCACGCCAAAGTAAAAGAGTTTTTCACCCTTTTCCCGCCCGGCAAAATCCAGGGGTATCGTGCTGCCCCAGGCAATGGCCTCCCGCAGAACCGCCCGCAACGCCCGCCACAACCGCCCGCACGCTTCCCTGCCCAGGCGCCCCGCGGCCCGGCGCGGAGAAATGGCGGCGCGCCACAGGGCTTCGCTGGCGTAGATGTTGCCCACGCCCGCCACCACCCGCTGATCCATCAGCCGCACTTTGATGGCCTGCCGGCTGCCGGCCAGATGCTCCTGCAACCGCCGGGCCGTAAATTGCCGGTCCAGCGGCTCGGGCCCCAAATGCTGCAGCACGGCAGCCTCCAGGGTCATGCGCCCAAAACGCCGGGGATCCACATAAACCAGCCGGGCGTCCTCCAACTGGAAACATATTCCAACATGCGCCGGCCACGGAGCCGACGGTGAAGTTAAATACATGCGGCCCGTCATGCCCAAATGCCCCACCATAAGGAGCGTCCCACCCCCGAGCTGCTCCAGATCAAAAAGGAGATATTTCCCCCGGCGCCGGACTTGATGAAAGCGCGCCCCGCGGACCGCGCGGGCAAACTCGGTGGGACGATGTGGCCGCACCACCTTGGCGTGGAAAACCCGAACCTCGCTGATGCGGCGGCCCGCCAACTGCGGCCCCAGGTGACGCACCAAAACCTCAACTTCCGGCAGCTCGGGCATGGCAGTGAGCCGGCAAGCCCGGCGGGCCTCAACCCGTGACCAGCGTGCCGACCTTCTCGCCCATGACCACCCGGCGCAGATTGTGCGGTTTGAACAAATCGAACACAATGATCGGCATCCGGTTGTCCATGCACAGGGAGAAGGCCGTGGAATCCATCACCTGCAGACGGCGCTGCAAGGCCTCCAAATACGTGATCTGATCGTACCGTTTGGCCTGCGAATTCTTGCGCGGGTCGCTGTCATAGATGCCATCCACCTTGGTGGCTTTGAGCAAAACTTCGGCCCCAATTTCGTTGGCGCGCAAGGCCGCCGCCGTGTCGGTGGAAAAATAGGGGTTGCCCGTGCCGCCGCTGAAGATGACCACCCGGCCCTTCTCCAGGTGACGCACCGCGCGCCGGCGGATGAACGCCTCGGCCACCTGCATGACGTTCAACGCGCTCTGAACCCGCGTCGGGATGCCCTGTTTCTCCAGCGCATCCTGCAGGGCCAGGGCGTTGATGATGGTGGCCAGCATCCCCATGTAATCGCCCGTGGCCCGTTCAATGCCCTGTTCACTCCCCTGCAGCCCGCGAAAAATGTTGCCGCCGCCAATCACGATCACCACCTGCACGCCAAGCTGGCGCACCTCGCCAATTTGGGCGGCCAGGGCCTGGATGGCCTGCGGATTGATCCCATAACCATCCTTGCCGCCCATGGCTTCGCCGGAGAGCTTGAGCAGGATGCGACGATATCGAGGAGCCTGTGCTTTAGCGCGTTTCATGCATCGCTGGGGAGGTTGTAACGAGCCCGGCGCTTCGCGTCAACGGTTATGCCAGCCCTCCTCAACCCCGCGGCGGGGATGGCGCGAAAGGACACGAATATAACCATCGCCTGCGGTTTCAGGCTTTCAGCGCGGCGGTTTTTGCCGTTTAATGGCGCCATGAGCCGCACCTCGTGGGCCGCTGCCATCAAAAAAGCGCCCGTCCCTGAGCGGGCGCAGCAATATTACCAGGCGCTGTCCCAGACCAGCGCCGGCCCGATGTTGGAAAGCGCCCGTCCAGAGGCGCGCCAGGCACTGTGCGCCCTGTTCAGCGGCTCGCAATACCTCAGCGAATGGCTGCAGGCCCACCCGGAATGCCTCGCTGATTTGCTCGACGTGGAGGCGCTGGCGCAACCGCGGGCCCTCGCCGGATTGCGCCAGGAAGTCCAAGGGTGGCTTCAGCCTGCCCTCGAGGCGCAGGATTACGCCGGCGCCCTCCGCCGGCTGCGCCAGTTCAAACAGCGCCAGATGCTGCGCATCGCCGCCCGCGACCTCGCCCGCCTGGCGCCCGCCACCTCCATTATCAAGGAGCTGTCGGATGTGGCTGATGTCTGTCTCTCAGCCGTGGGGCGCGTGGTGTACGAGCAATTCACCCGCCGTTACGGCCAGCCCTGGCATGCCGTCGCCGAAAACCAGTGGGAAATCACCCCCTGGTGCGTCCTGGGTCTGGGCAAACTGGGCGGGCAGGAACTCAACTACAGCTCGGATGTGGACGTCATTTTCGTGTACGCCGCCGAGGGCATCGTCGCCAAAAATCCCCCGCGCCATGTTGGCCCCGCCGCAACCTCCCTCACCAATCACCAGTTCTTTTGCCGCATGGCGGAAGCCTTCGTGGCCGAGGTGGGGCGGGTCACGACGGAGGGCCAGCTTTACCGCATTGATCTCCGGCTGCGGCCCGAAGGCAAGGCCGGCCCGCTGGCGCGCTCGCTGGAAAGTTATGAGAATTATTACGCCCAGTGGGGCCAAACCTGGGAGCGCATGATGCTCATCAAGGCGCGCCCCGTGGCCGGCGATGCGGGTCTGGCGCATGAATTTGCCGAAACCATCCAGGCTTTCCGCTACCCCCGAATGCTCAGTGAGCGGGTGATCGCCGACGTGGCGGCCATGAAGGCGCGCACCGAGGCCGAGGTGGTGCGCAGCGGAGAGCTGGAGCGGAATGTCAAACTGGGACGCGGCGGCATCCGCGAAATCGAATTCATTGTGCAGGTCACCCAACTGCTCCATGCCGGACGCAACCCCTTTCTGCAAATTCCCCAAACCCTCCCCGCCCTTCAGGCCATGGTCAAGTATGGGCTGTTGCAAGCCGAAGAGGCCCAGGCTTTGACGGAGGCTTATTGTTTCCTGCGCAATGTGGAGCATCGCCTTCAGATGGAGAACAACCGCCAGACCCATACCATCCCCGAAAACCCGGCCGCCCAAAAACGCTTGGCGGCCTTGATGGGCTTCCCTTCCTGGACGGCCTTTGCCAGACAATGGCGGGCCTACCAGGAGCGCGTCCGGGCGGCCTATGAAAACCGGTTTCAAACGCCCCCGCCCACCCCGGCCGGGCCATGGCTGCCACCCCGCATCGCGGGACACGAAGAGATCTGGCTCAGCTTGCTGGCCGAGTGCAGCTTCCGTGATCCGCCCGCGGCCTTGAAATGGATGGCGGAGTTTTTGCACGGCCCGGGCTACGGCCATTTATCCGCCCAGTCTGAAACCTCGGCCCGCGAGCTGGCCGGCCGCCTGCTCACCTGGTGTCCACGCAAGGATGCCCAGGGGCGCATCACCAACCTAGGGCCGCGGACCCTCTCCGACCCCGACCGCGTGCTGGCCCGCCTGGACGCTTTCATTGCGGCCTACGGCTCACGCGCCATGCTCTATGAGGCGTGGACCCGCCAGCCCTCGCTCTTTGAGATGTTGGTGCTGTTGTTTGACCGCTCCGAGTACCTGGCCGAAACCGCCATCCGCACGCCCGATCTGGTGGATGATCTGGTGGCCAGCGGCCAGTTGCGCCGCAGCAAAACCGCCGAGCAAACGCTGGCCGATTTGCGCCACGGCCTTCAGGATGCCGACCAGGCCCAATGGCTCCGGCGCTACTTCGCCACGGAATTCATGCGCATCGGCCTGCGCGAGATCATCGGGCTGGCCGATCCAGAACAGAACCTGGCCGAACTTTCCGCCCTGGCGGATGCCTGCCTGCAATATGCCGTCGAGGTGGTCATGCGCAGGCACCGTCTGAAAAAACCCCCTTTTGCCATCATCGGACTGGGCAAGTTGGGTGGCGCGGAGCTGACTTACGGCAGCGATTTGGATCTCTTGTTCGTGGCCGCCAGAGGCAGCCGCCATCTGCACCGTCTGACTCCCCTGGCTGCGGAAATCATGGCCCTGCTTTCCGAAAAAACCGCCGACGGCAGCGTATTTCACACCGACGCCCGGCTGCGGCCCGATGGGGAAAAAGGATTGCTGGTCAATGCCCTGGAGGCTTACGAGGCCTACTACCGTCAGCGCGCCCAGCTTTGGGAAATCCAGGCCCTCAGCCGGGCCCGCGCCGTGGCCGGGGATGCCGCCGTGGGCCGGGAATTCACGGCGCTGGCGCAAAGATTAACCAATTTCGCCCAGCCAGACCTGCCCCTATCCGCGTATCAACCCGGATGGCGGCAGGACATTGTGCGCATGCGCTGGCGCATTGAAAAAGAGCGCACCCCTCCGGGTAAGGAGGCCCTGGCCATAAAAACCGGCGCGGGGGGCATCATGGACGTTGAATTTATTGCCCAAACCCTGGCGCTTGCGCATGGCCTCTATGCCCCCAACACCCTGCAGGCGCTGCAGGCATTGCAGGCCTCCGGCGCCCTGGACCCCATGGCCGCCGCCACGCTCACCGATAACTTCCGGCAACTGCGCCGCGTGGAAATCATCCTGCGCCGCTGGAGCTACGAGGGGGAATCGGAGCTGCCCGCCGACCCCGCCCCCTTCTACCGTGTCTCCGTCCGCTGCGGTTTTGCCACGCCCGAAGATTTTCGACAGGCCGTTGCCCGATGGCGCAAGGCCATTCGCGAGATTTACCAGCAGATTTTTGCCGCCGAACTGGCGGCGCTCAACCCCACTGTGCCCAAAGCAGCCCGCCATGAGCGACAACGTGATTAAACTCTCTTCCCGTCCCACGCGGGAGTACTGGGAAATCCCCGTGCTTTACGAGGATGAACATTTGCTGGCGCTGGCCAAACCGGCCCGGCTGCTCACCTCGCCGGACCGTTATGACCCGGCGCGGCCCAACCTGATGCGCCTTTTGCACGAGGGCATCCGGGAGGGCAAACCGTGGGCCAAAGACCGCAATCTGACCTATCTCATGAACGCCCACCGGCTGGACTTCGAGACCACCGGCATCCTGCTGCTGGCCAAGAGCAAACCGGTCCTCACCGCCCTGGCCAGCTTATTCGGCTCGGAAAAACCCCTGAAAGTCTATGCCGCCCTCGTCCAGGGCACCCCCCCTGAACCCGCCTGGCAGGTGGATGCCCCCATCGCCATGCATCCCGTCAAAGTCGGCTACTGGCGCGTGGACCGGCAAAAAGGCAAACGCGCACTCACCCAGTTTCGCATCCGGGAAAGTTTTCGCGGTTACACCCTCCTGGAGTGCCGCCCGCTCACCGGCCGCACCCATCAAATTCGCGTCCACCTGCGCTACTGCCACCTGCCTATTTGCGGCGATGCCCTTTACGGCGGCCAGCCGCTGCTGCTCTCCTCACTCAAACCCGGCTACCGGCTCAAGCGCGGCCACACGGAGCGGCCTTTAATTCAAACCGTGGCCCTCCACGCCGAGCGGCTTGCCCTGCCCCACCCCGTGACCGGGCAAATGGTGGAAATAACCGCCGAATGGCCCAAAGACCTGCGCGTGGCTGTGAAGTACCTGCGCCAGTTTGCTGCTGACCGTAAATTGCCCCCAACAGACGGCTGAAAACTGGCGGCTAATTCAATGGGCGTACTCGTGCCCGAGGCGGGGGGTGACAAATTTCGGATTGGTGAGCCGGGCCACGCGCTGCGCGGGTGTTTCTGAGAGCAGTTGCTCGATGGTGCTTAGCAACAGGGGCAAGTCCAAGGGTTTTTCCATCAGCGCATCGGCGCCATAGCCGGTGGCCCGCCCTTGTTGATTGGGTTTGGCCGTGATGATGATGACCGGCACCAGCGGGTAAAGCTTTTCCATCTTTTCAAACAAGTCCCACCCGTTCTTGCCAGGCATGGTGATGTCCAGCAGGACCAAATCCGGTGCCTCCTGCCGCAGGATGTCCATCGCCTGGCGGGCGTCGGCGGCCAACAACGGCTCGTAGTTCTCCATGGCCAGCACCTGCGCAAGCGACTCGCGCACGGCCACATCATCATCCACCACCAGAATGCGTTTGCTCATAACTTTCAACCGGCTCTTCACCGGAGCCTTCAAGGCAGGTCTGGTGGCACGCGGCGGCCGGCCTACTGGTTATACCGGCGCACTTGTGGCGTGCTGATGGGGTTGATAATGACCTTGTTGGCCAGGGGACCCTTCACGCCCGTGCGGCGCGGCTCATCACTGTAGTACACCCGCACCCGCTGTCCCTCCCGCACCCCCGAGATCGAGATACGCTTGTCCGCATCCCGAAACTGGGTGTCCCGATTCCACTGCACGCGGAAGGTCTTTTTCTCCGGCCCCCGATCCACCACCAACACCCTGCGCCGTTCATCCACCCGCAGCAACGTGCCCCAGACTTCTTTGTCCTGGTAATATTCACGTGCCAGCAAGGAAGCGGCGCCCAGCCCCACCCAGATAAGGGCAGCCCAACCCCACCTTTTCCACGAATAATGGCTTGCTTGCATACGCATCACGAGTTGTGCTGCAAATCTATCGCAAGGCGCCGCCACTTGCCAGCCCCTTTCCACCTAGCCAATGCCATGCCAAAAGCAGAGGCGCCGGCTGTTTTGCCATAATTAACTGTTGCGCAATAACTTAAGCACCAGACACTCCCCACCCAAGACGGGATTCATCCCGCAGGCGGGCTGTTTTTTTCACCCCGCTGGTAAATGATTGGCCAAGGATTGCCCCTCAGGATAGAATGCAGCTTCGCAGTCTGTGGCAGGATTGAAAATAAACTGGTACTGGCGTCTGGGCGGATTCATCGTCGGCATCACCGCCATGGTGGTGCTAATCGCTTGGGGCGCCCTGTCCGCCTGGCGCATGATTGGGGTGGTGGAGGAACGTTTCGCCACGGTGGGCCAGCAAAGCTTCTACTTCGCCGAGCGCCTGCAGCAAACGCTGATGCGCCTGAACAATCTCATGCTCCGTTACCTCACCCGCCAGCAAACCGAGGACTGGCGGGAATTTGAGCAGAACAACCTGTTCCTCCAGACCTGGATGTACTCCAAACGACACGAACTGCTTTCCGCCAACGAACGCCGCATTCAAACCGATTTGGAACAGGTTTATACGGAGTACCTGGCCGCGGCCCGCCGAGTGCATGAAATCATGCAGAAATCCGGCCCCCAAGGGCCGGAGCTGGCCGAGGCCATGCGCCATTTCGAGTCCCAGTCCCAGCGCATGGCCGCCAAGGCCTCAGAGCTGGCCAATGCCCACCGTCAGGCGCAACAAGCCGTGCTGGCCGAGCTGAACACCACCTTGTCCAAACTCCATGTAATTGTCATTGCGGCCCTGTTGATGCTCCTCAGCGCCGGCTATTTCCTGGCCCGCTCCGTCTATCGGGACTTGATTGCCCCCCTCCGCCAGGAATTGGTGCAAAGCCGCAACCTCCTGGAACGCCAGCAAAAACTCGCCTCGCTGGGGGTGCTCGCCGCCGGGGTGGCGCATGAAATTCGCAATCCCCTCACCGCCATCAAGGCCCGCATTTTCACGCTGCGCAAAGGATTAAAACCCGGCTCCCGCGAGCTGACGGACACCGAGGTCATTGACCAGGAAATCAACCGCCTGGAGCGCATCGTCAAGGATTTCCTGCTCTTCGCGCGCCCCTCCGACCCGGTGCTGGAGCGCGTGCCCGCCGGCCGGCCCCTGGAAGAAATTGAGCGGTTAATGCGCCCGCAGCTCGAAAAAAATGGGGTCCATTTGGAGGTCGAACCGCCCGCCGAGATGTATGTGCAGGTGGACCTGCAGCAAATTAAACAGGTGCTCATGAATCTGGTGCAAAATGCCGCCGAAGCCGCCCCGGGAGGGCGCATCGTGCTGCGCGCCAGACGGTTGCAGGTCTCCTTGAATGGCCGCCCCCAGCCCGCCGTGAGTTTGGAGGTGCAGGACAACGGCCCGGGCATCCCGGAGGAGGTGCAAAAACACCTGTTTGACCCCTTCTATTCCACCAAGGAAGGCGGTACGGGGCTGGGACTTTCCATTGCCGCCCGCTTGATCGAAAAACACGGCGGCGTGCTGCATTTTGACACCCGCCCGCAACAGGGCACAACCTTCAAGATCATTCTACCGGAAAGCAAAACCGCATGAAACCACCTCGGGTGCTCTTGATTGAAGACGATGCCGGCCTGGCCACCGGCCTGCAATCCGTCCTGGGAGATGAAGGTTATGAAGTGGTCTGGGAAATGCGGGGAGACGCCGGCTTCGAGCGCGCCCGGAGCGGCCAGTTTGACACGGTCATCACCGATTTGCGCCTGCCGGGCCTGGGCGGCCTGGAGCTGGTGCGGCGCCTGCATGAAACCAATCCCCGCCTGCCCATCATCCTGATGACGGCTCACGGCACCGCGGAAACCGCCATCGAGGCCACCAAGGGCGGTGCTTTTGATTACCTGCTGAAACCGTTTGAAATGCCGGAGCTCCTGGCCCTCACCGCCCGCGCCGTTTCCAGCGCCCGCCTCGTCAGCGAGCCGATCGCCCTCGGCCCGGAAGCCCCGCCCGACCGCCTGGCCCTCATCGGCCGCAGCCGCGCCATGCAGGAGATCTACAAGGAAATCGGGCGCGTCGCCGCCAAGCCGGTCAGCGTGCTGATTCGCGGCGAAACCGGCACGGGAAAGGAGCTGATCGCCCGCGCCATTTATCAATATAGCGACCGCGCCAAAGGGCCGTTCATTGCCATCAACTGCGCGGCCATCCCGGAAACCCTCCTGGAAAGCGAACTGTTCGGCCACGAACGGGGCGCCTTCACCGGGGCCGAGGCCCGGCGCATTGGCCGTTTTGAGCAGGCCAATGGCGGCACCATCTTCCTAGATGAAATCGGCGACATGACCCCCGGCACGCAGGTCAAACTGCTGCGGGTGTTGCAGGAAAAGGCCATTCAACGCCTCGGCGGCCGCGAAACCATCCCCGTGGATGTGCGGGTGATTGCCGCCACCAATCGCGATTTGGAGGCCGCCATGCGCGAGCGGCTGTTTCGGGAGGATTTGTTTTACCGCCTCAGCGTGGTGGTGATCTCCCTGCCGCCGCTCCGCGAGCGCCGTGAGGACATCCCGGTCCTGGTGGGCTATTTCCTGCGCCGCCTGGGGCCGGAACTGGGTTGCCCCGAACCACTCATTCAACCCGAAGCCCTGGACTTCCTCCAGGCCCAGCCCTGGCCCGGCAACGTGCGCGAGCTGGAAAACGTGATTCGCAAAGCCCTGCTGCTGGCCTCCGGTTATCCGATCAGTCTGGACCACGTCCGCGCCGTGACAGTGGGCCGGCCCCTGGGCGAAACCAAGGATCCCACCTTGCGCGAATTGTCCATGGAGTTGCTGACCGCCGCCCAACGGGGTGAGCTGACGGACGCCTACGAGCGGCTCATTACCGCCGCCGAAAAGGAACTGCTCGGCCAGGCCATCAAACTGGCGCAGGGCAACCAGGCCAAGGCTGCCCGCTGGCTGGGCATCTCGCGCCTGACCCTCCGCGAGAAGCTCACGCAGTTCGGCCTGCATCCCAGCCAGGAGGGCGGCCCCTCCTGAGCCGCAGGACCGGCGGCGGGCCCGGCCCCTCGCCATCCGCGCGCTGCCCCCCTGAAGCTTCAAATCTGCTCCAGCGTCTCGATCCCCAGCACTTCCAGGCCCTGCTGGAGCACCCGCGCCGTCAAATCACATAGTTTCAAGCGGGAAGCCCGAACGCCCTCCTCGCTTTTCAGCACCGGGCATTGCTCAAAAAACCGCGCAAACAACCCCGCCAGCTCATAGAGGTAGTTGCACAAATAATTCGGCCGGTACTCCTCCGCCGCAATCCGCAACACCAGACCAAAATTCAGCAGATGCCGCGCCAGCGCCCGTTCTTCCACCGTCCCCAGTTGCACCGGCCCCGCCCCCGCTCCGCTGATGCCCTGCTCCAAGCCTTTGCGGAAAATGCTGCGAATGCGGGCATAAGCATAGAGCAGATACACCGCCGAATTCCCCTGCAAGGACAGCATCTTGTCCCAACTGAACACGTAATCGCTCTGCCGGTTGGGCAGCAAATCGGCGTATTTAACCGCGCCAATCCCCACCACCCGCGCAATGCGGCGGCGCTCGTCCTCTGGCAGCTCCGGATTTTTCTGGTTCACCACCGCCAGGGCGCGCTCCTCGGCTTCGTCCAGCAGCTCGCTCAGCCGAATGGTCTCACCACTGCGGGTTTTGAAGGGCTTGCCATCTTCACCCAAGATGGAGCCAAACCAGACATGGGCCAGCCGCATGTGCGCGGCCGCCTCCGGCTGCCAGCGGGCAAACACGGCAAACACCTGCCGGAAGTGCAACTGCTGGCGTCCGTCCGTCACGTAAATGATTTCCTCCGGCTTCCACGTGCGCCACCGGTAATCCAAAGTGGCCAAGTCCGTGGTGGCGTAGTTGGCGGCGCCATCGCTCTTGAGAATCAGGCAGGGATTGGGCACCCATTGGCCCTCCCGCTGGATGAGGAATGGGTCCTCCTTGGGCGGCAGTTTCCCGTCGGAAAACACGCACACCGCCCCGTCACTTTCGCGGGCAATCCCCCGCTCCAGCAATTCCTGGACGATTTGTTTGAGGAAAGGGTTGTAGAAACTTTCGCCCAGGGTGTAATCAAATCGCACCCCCAGCCGTTGATAGATGGCATCAAATTCCGCCCGCGAGAGTGCAATCATCCGCTGCCAGATGGCCAGGTTTTCCGGATCCCCCTGTTGCAATTTGACCAGCTCCTGGCGCGCCGCCTCCAACTGGGCGGCGTCCGCCTCACAGGCGGCGTTGACCTCCTTGTAAAGCCGCTCCAAATCATCAATGGTGGCCCGCTCCCGGGCGGCGGGCGTGAGCCGTTGTTTCCACCCCAAAAGCAGCTTGCCAAATTGCGTCCCCCAGTCCCCAAGGTGATTGTCTGTGATGACCCGATGACCGAGCAGCCGCAAAATCCGCGCCAGACTGTCCCCCAAAATGGTGGAACGGATATGCCCCACATGCATGGGCTTGGCCACATTGGGCGAGCTGAAGTCCACCACCACCGTCCGAGGTTGCTCGGCCGGCGTGAAAAACAGGGGCCCGCCGCCGGCCGCCTGCTCCAGCTCCTGGGCCATGGCCTCCGCCCGCAGGCGAAAATTGAGAAAACCGGCCCCGGCCAGCTCCACCGATTCACACCACGCGCCCACCTGCAGGCGGGCCTTCACTTCCTCGGCCAATGGACGGGGGGGGCGCTGGTGTTGTTTGGCCAGCCCCATCAGGTTGCATTGATAATCGCCAAACTTGGGATCGGCACAGGGGCGCACCTGGAGGGCGGTCAAATCGGCCTCCGGCAGCACGGCACGGACGGCCGTGTGCAATTGTTTTTCCAGCGTTAAGTAAAGCATAACGTCGCGATGAGGCTGGGGCGCCGCCCGCGTTCCCGCGGCCCCCGGCGAGGCCCCGGCGGCCGCGCCGACAGCGGCTGCCGCTACTTGCGGCTCTGCTCCTTGATGATCCGCAGCATCGCCTCGGCATCCGGCGCTTCCACCAGCGCGTTGCGGAATTCCTGAATGTGCAGGAGTTTGGCAATGTTGGCCAGGGTGTGCAGATGCTTCTGAAACTGGCCCTGCGGCACCAAAAACAACATGACCAGATGCACCGGCCGGTTGTCCAGCGCATCAAAATCCACCCCTTTTTTCGAGCGGCCCAAGGCACCCACCACTTCAAACAACAAATCCGTCGAAGCATGGGGGATGCCGATGCCAAACCCGATGCCGGTGCTCATGGAGTTTTCCCGCTTGCGCACCGCCGCGATGATGGCCGCCCGGTCTTTGGCCTGGATTTTGCCGGTGGCGATGAGCACATCCACCAGCTCGTCAATGGCTTCCCAGCGATTGGTCGCCTTGAGGTCTGGCACGATCTGCTCGACACCCAGGATGTCGCCTAATTGCATATTTGCTCAATCTAAGCCTGTTGATTTCGCCGCAAGCGTCCGTCAATTTCAAGGATTAGTTTTGAAAAAAAACATCCCTGCCTGCTCCCGTTTTCGATTTGTGCCACCCGCGGCCGCTCCGCATAATTCCGGCCCATAGAACATCCGATGCCGGAGCGCCTCGCACATGCCGCCCGTGAGATCGTCCGCCGCCTGCAAGCCGCCGGCCACGCCGCCTATTGGGTGGGCGGCTGCGTCCGGGATTTGCAGTTGGGACGGGAACCGCAGGATTACGACATTGCCACCAGCGCCAGGCCGGCGGAGGTGGAAGCCCTGTTTCCCCGCTGTCGGCCGGTGGGCCGCCAGTTCGGTGTCGTGGTGGTGGTATTGCAGGGCCATCCATTCCAGGTGGCCACCTTCCGCGCCGAGGCCGGGTACCCGGATGGCCGCCACCCCGCCCGGGTCACTTTCACCTCCGCGGAGGAGGATGCCCGGCGGCGGGACTTTACCATCAACGGTCTGTTTCTTGATCCTCTCACCGGACAGTTGCACGACTGGGTGGGCGGTGGCCGGGATTTGCAGCTCCGCCTGATTCGCACCATCGGGCCGCCCGAACACCGTTTCGCCGAAGATCACCTCCGCCTGCTCCGGGCCGCGCGATTCGCCGCGCAACTCGATTTTGACCTGGCGCCGGCCACCCTGCAGGCCGTGCGCAAACTGGCGCCCGCCCTCCGCAAGGTCAGCGCGGAGCGCGTGCGGGAGGAATTGACAAAACTCTTTCATCCCGCCTGCGCAGCGCGCGGCCTGGACTGGCTCGAGCGCTGCGCACTCCTCGACGTGGTTCTGCCGGAGGTGGCTGCCCTGGCCGGGTGTGTGCAGGATCCAGCCTACCACCCGGAGGGGGATGTGCTGGAACACGTCCGCCGCATGATGCGCCTGCTGCCGCCGGACGCTGACCCGCTCCTGCCCTGGGCGGTCATGTTGCACGACATCGGCAAACCCGCCTGCCAGAGCCTCGATGAGGCAGGCCGGCGCCATTTTTATCAGCACGAAAAAGTTGGCGCAAAAATCGCCGATGCCCTCTGCCGCCGCCTCCGCTTTCCCAACGCCGAGCGCGAAGCGCTGGTGGAGTGTGTCCGCTCCCACATGAAATACCATCAAGCCCGCCAGATGCGCCGCAGCACGCTCCGCCGCCTTCTGCTCCGGCCCACCGCCGCCCTGGAGGTGGAGCTGCACCGGCTGGACTGCGCCTCTTCCGGGCGGGACCTGGCCAACTACGAGTTTCTCCAGCAGGCCAGGCGCGATTTGGCCGCCCAGCCGGCCCTGACCCGACCCCTGTTGACGGGCAAAGACTTGCTGGCCCTGGGCCTGTCTCCCGGCCCCGCCGTGGGGCAGCTCCTCAAGGAAGCCCGGGAAAAACAGTTGCAGGGAGAACTGCAAACCCCGGAAGACGCCCGGAGCTGGGCCTGCCGAAAACTTTCCCGCCCGCCCGATGATAAAGACAAGCCCCCGCCCGCCTGACGGCAAGGCGCTTGAGCTTTTTGTCAGGCAGGATTATCCTCCCGCCATGCGCAACGTGGACACGCAGCCCAGGCTATGAGCACCCAGCTTTGCCTCATGAGCGGGGAGATCATGCCCAACGTGATTGGCGTGTTGCATGCCCGCAGTGAAGCCGTGCTGCCGGTGGTCACCCGCGAGACCCAGGGCCAGCTCGACAGCTTCGAGCGCGCCCTGCGCGCCGCCGGCTCGTCCGCCCGGCTGCTTCCTGAAATTCACGTCCTGCCCTATGACATGGCCGACTGCATGCGCACCCTGCGCCAGGCCATGGGCAGCCATCCGCACCTCCTGGTCAACTGGACCGGCGGCACCAAAATCATGAGTTATGCCGCCCGCCGTGTGGCCGAGGAGTTGCGCCTGCGGGCCCTCTATGTGAATACGGCCTCCCGCGAAATCCTGATGGAGGAATTGGAGCCGCAAAACCGCTACACCGATTTAATTGATTCCTCGCGCCTGAACCTCAACGTGCTGGTGTATCTGAGCGCCGGCGGCCATCGGGTGGAGGGGGCCAATACCTTCGAGGATTTCCGCCAGCGCTGCTCCCCCCACCCGGCCTTGGTGCGGGCCGCCACGTTCATCCTCGATACCAATTCCATGGAGCGTACCGACCTTTACCGCCTGGCCGAGGCCGAAAATCAGCCCTACCGCCCGCGGGCGCTGGACGGCAATTTCCTCCATGCCCTCACCCAGGCGCGGCTGATTCAGCCCGCCGCCCAACCCCGCGAGTTTTTTCTCTCCCCGGAAACCCTGCTCCACCCCTTTTACCTCCAATCTCCCCAAAAACAAAATGCTGCGTTTCTGCGGGGCACATTCATTGAGGTGTTTCTCTGGGACCAAATCAAATCGCGCAGCGCCGTGGATGATGTGGCCTGGCATGTGGTGCTCAACCCCGGCGAAACCGGCCGCATCGTGGAGCTGGACTTGATGATGGCCTCCGACGGCCGCTTCCTGGTTCTGGAATGCAAAACCCATGTGGAATTGAATGATCTGGCCGATCTCATCGAAGAACAATACGCCCGCACCCGCCAGATCGGACGGCTCTTCGGTCAGTGGGTTTTGTATATCCACCGGCATCGGGACGAGTTCAACCGCCCCAACGCGGCCGAGATCATCCGCAGCCAGGAACAAAAAGCCCGCCATTACGGCGGCCGCTTGATGTGGCAGGACGATCTGCCCGAGCTGCCCATTAAAGTCTCGGAAATGCTGGTCAGCGGCGTGGCGGCTCCCTGAAACGGCGCCCGCCCCACGCGGGCGGAGATCCCCCACCTTGGGGCCCTGCCAACGGACGCCTGCATTTTGCTGCTTCTCCCGCTTGACGCCGGGGCGGACGGCTTATACAAGAGGCGGTGATGGATTAGGTAAATTTGCCTTGTCCAATCTATCAATAAATATCACTTATGAAGATGATTAGCGTATTGTGGGCCAGCCTGGCCCTGGCCCTCCTGCCCCTCCATGCCGCCCCCCGCGATAACGTCATCAAAGTGGGCGCCCTCTTCTCCGTCACCGGCCCCGCGGCCTTCCTCGGCGCCCCGGAGGCCAAAACCGCCCAAATGGTGGCGGACAAAATCAACGCCGCAGGCGGGGTGGACGGCCGTAAAATTCAGCTTCTCGTCAAGGACACCGCCGGCAGCCCGGAGAAAGCCGTGGCCCTGGCCCGGCAGCTCATCGAGGAGGAGCGGGTCCTCGCCATCATCGGCCCCTCCACCAGCGGCGAAACCATGCAAATCAAAAACCTGTGCGAGGAGAACCAAACCCTGCTCATCTCCTGCGCCGCCGCGGAGGTCATCGTGAATCCTGTCGCCAAATATGTGTTCAAAACGGCGCAAAATGACAGTGCGGCCATCGCCTGGATTTATCGTCACATGAAGGAAAAGAACCTCAGCCGCATCGCCATCCTGACCGGCAATGACGGCTTCGGCGTGGCCGGCAAAAAGCAACTGGAGGACGCCGCCAAAGCGGCGGGGCTGCAAATCGTTGCCAACGAGGTGTATGACCGCCAGGCCACGGATTTGACGGACATCCTGACCAAGGTCAAGAGCGTGGCAGGCGTGCAGGCGGTGGTCAACTGGAGCATCGTGCCGGCCCAATCCATCGTGGCCAAAAACATGCGCCAGATCGGTCTTAATGTGCCGCTCTACCAGAGCCACGGCTTCGGCAACCGCAAATATGTGGAACAGGCCGGCGCGGCGGCCGAGGGCATCCTCTTTCCCGCCAGCCGCCTGCTCGTGGCGCATGAGCTGCCGGACAACCATCCCCAAAAAGCCGTGCTGCTGGCGTATCTCAAGGAATACGAAGCCCAATTCAAAGAAGAAGCCAGCGCCTTTGGCGGCTATGCCCATGACGCCCTGATGATCGTCGTGGAAGGTGTGCGGCAGGCCAAAAGCACCGAACCGGCCCGGGTCCGCGAGGCGATTGAAAAGCTGAAAAATTTTGTGGGTGTCACCGGCACCTTCAACTTCTCTCCTGCGGATCATGGCGGGCTGGGACTGGATGCCTTCGAGATGCTGACGGTCAAGGACGGCAAGTTTACCATTTACAAACCGTAAGGGGGCCGGGGCATACTCTGAGCGGCATGGACGCGGACAATCTGGCGCTCCAATACCTGCTCTCGGGCATCACCAAGGGCAGCATCTACGCCGTGGTGGCCATCGGGTTCAACCTGATCTACAGCGCCACCGGCGTGCTCAACTTTGCCCAGGGCGAATTCGTCATGTTGGGGGGCATGATCGCCGTAACCCTGGCCCAATTCGTGCCCCTCCCCGTGGCGGTGACCGGCGCCGTGCTGGCTGTCACCCTGCTGGGCTGCCTGTTGGAGCTGGCCTTTTTTCGCCGGTTGCGCCGTCACTCCGTCCTGCATCTCATCATCATTACCATTGGCCTTTCCATCGTCATCCAGGAGGCCGCGTTGCATCTGTGGGATGAAAAGGTCCGTTCACTGCCCTACTTCACCGGCAATGAAGTCACCTCCGTGCGCTGGTGGGGAGCCTCCATTTCGCCCCAGGTGTTCTGGGTGCTGGGCACGGTGGGCGTGGCCGTGCTGGCCTTGCATCTCTTCCTGCGTCATACCCTGACCGGCCAGGCCATGCGCGCCTGCTCGGCCCAGCCGGAGGCCGCCATGCTGGCCGGCATCAACCTGCAAACCATGCGCACCCTCGCCTTCGGGCTGAGCGCCGGTCTGGGGGCGCTGGCTGGCTGTGTCATTTCCCCAATCACCATGACCCATTACGAAATGGGCGCTCCGCTGGCCATCAAAGGCTTCGCCTCCGCCATCCTGGGCGGGCTGGGGAATCCCACCGCCGCCCTGGTGGGCGGCCTGCTGGTGGGCATTCTCGAGGCGGCCAGCGTGAGCGTGCTGCCGGCCGCCTACAACGACGTGGCCGCCTTTGCCGTGCTGCTGCTGGTCCTTTTCCTCCGCCCGCATGGCCTGTGGGGCAAACCCGCCGGCCAGGGGGTGCGTGAACATTAAATGAGCTGGCTCAAAAAAATCCTGCCTTATCTGACCCTGGCCGCCACGCTGGCCGGCTTGCAAATCCTGTTGAAGCTGGCGGGACGCGAATTTTGGCTCACGCAGTTGACCATGGCGTTGTATTGCACCATCGTCGTGCTGGGACTTTGCCTGTTGATGGGATTTGCCGGGCAGGTCTCGCTGGGACATGCGGCCTTTTTTGCCATGGGCGGCTACACGGCCGCCTGGTTCACCACCCACAATTTTGCCCCACTGCAAGACACCCTCTGGGTCAAGACCCTGCAGGCCCTGGGTTTACTGCATCAAAGAATGGATTTGTACAACAACCCCATCCTCACCGGCCAGCCTTGGGCTGGTTGTGTGCTGGCTCTGGGATTGACAGCGCTGGTGGCCCTGATCATTGGTTATCCGGCGCTGCGGCTGCGGGGCCATTACCTGGCCATGGCCACCCTGGGCTTCGGGTTGATCGTCAGCAAAATCATCATCGGCAGCTCCGCCCTGGGCGCCTCCGACGGCCTGACCAATGTGCCCCCCTGGACCATGCCCGGCGGACTTACCCTGGGCCGGCGGCCCGAGCTTCGTGTGCAAAATTACTACCTGGCCGGGGGAGTGCTTTTGCTGGCCCTGCTGGTGCTCCGCAACTGGGTCCATTCCCGTGTGGGCCGCGCCCTGCAGGCCATTCATGACCGGGAAACCGCCGCCAATGCCGCTGGCATTGACACGGCCCAATACAAACTCAAGACCTTCGTCGCCAGTGCGCTGCTGGCGGCCCTGGCCGGGGTGTTCTACACGCATTACACCGGCGGCATCAGCCCCTCCAAGGCGGGGGCGCTGGAGTCCGTGCGTTATGTGGCGCTGGCGGCCGCCGGCGGGATGTCCAGTTTATGGGGCGTCACCACCATGAGCACCGCCTTGAACTTCTGCTCCTTCCGCGGCTGGTTTGGCAGCCTGGACCATGCCGTGTTTGGCGCCGTGCTCATTCTAATCGTGTCGCTGGCTCCGGAAGGGCCGTTGCGCCCGCTGAGCGAGTGGGCCGCCCGCTGGCGCGCCAAAATGCTCCGCCGAAAGGAGGCCCCGGATGCCGCTGCTTGAGACCCATCGCCTGCGGCGCGCCTTCGGCGGCCTGATCGCCGTGAATGACGTCTCGCTCAACGTCGAACGCGGCCAGATCAAAGGCCTGATCGGCCCCAACGGCGCCGGCAAAACCACCTGCTTCAACCTCATTTCCGGCCTGCTGCGCCCGGACGCCGGCCAGGTGGTCTTTGACGGTCACGACATCACCGGCTGGCCCCCGTTTCGCATTGCCCGGCTGGGCATGGCGCGCACCTTTCAGAATCCCAGTCTGTTTCCCCGCCTGAATGTTCTGGAAAACGTCATGGTGGGCTGCCATGCCCGCACGCATCACGATTTCCTGAGCTGCGCCCTGCGCTGGCCGGGCATGCGCCGTGAAGAACGGGCCATCCGGGAGCAGGCCCTCGAACAACTGCGCTGGCTGGGATTGGAATCATGGGCCACCCGCCCGGCCCATGCGCTGGCCTTTGGCCAGCGCCGCATGGTGGAGCTGGCCCGGGCTTTGGCCGCGCAGCCCTCCCTGTTGTTGCTGGACGAGCCGGCCAGCGGCCTCAATCCCTCCGAGAAAGTCGCCCTGGCTGAAACCATCCGCCAGATTCGCGCCCGCGGAGTCACCATTCTCCTGGTGGAACACGACATGCCCCTGGTGATGAGCCTGGCGGATGATCTCCTGGTGTTGCATTTTGGCTCCGCCATCGCTGAAGGCCCTCCCGAGGTCATCCGCCGCAATCCCAAAGTCATTGATATTTATCTGGGTCAGGAAGCCACCCATGCTTTTGCAAGTTAAAAACCTCCGCTGCGGCCACGGCAGTCTGGAAGTCATTCACGGCGCCAGTTTGCACGTGTGCGCCGGGGAAATTGTCGGGCTGCTCGGGGCCAACGGCGCGGGCAAAACCTCCCTGTTGCGCGCCCTGGCCGGTCTCCTGCCCATCTGGGATGGCGAGGTGCGAGTGGATGGCCGCTCGCTCCGCGGCCAGCCGGCCTGGCGCGGTGTCAGCAACGGCGTGGTCATGGTGCCCGAAGGCAAGATGATCTTTGCCGACATGACCGTGCAGGAAAACCTGCTGCTCGGCGGCTACCACAACCCGGACCGCCACCTGCAGCTCGAACTCATCCTCGAGCGTTTTCCCCGCCTGCGTGAACGCCTCCGCCAGACCGCAGGCACCCTTTCCGGCGGCGAGCAGCAAATGCTGGCCATTGGCCGCGCCCTCATGGCCCGCCCCCGCTTGTTGCTTCTGGATGAACCCTCGATGGGCCTGGCCCCCCTGATGGTGCGCGAGGTTTTTCAAGAAATCGTCAAATTGCGCGAGGCCGGCCTGACGGTCCTGCTGGTGGAGCAAAATGCCCGCGCCACCCTGGAGATCGCCGATCGCGCCTACATCATGGAAAACGGCGAAATCCTCCTGGAAGGGCGCGCGGCCGACCTGGCCCACCACCCGGAAGTGCAGCGCGCCTATCTGGGCAAAAGCCGCGAGGAGACCCTGCCATGAAACCCTTTGAACCTCGTTACGAAACCATGCCCCGGCCCGAGCTGGAGCAGCTCCAACTTGAGCGCCTGCAAGCCCTTCTGGCCCGCCTCCGCCGCAATGTGCGCCGCTACCGCGAGAAACTGGGCGACCTCCGCGTGCCCGATCTGGCGGCTTTGGCGCGCCTGCCCCTGACCACGCCCGAGGAGCTGGCCGACAGCTTTCCCTACGGCATGTTTGCCTTCCCGCTGCGGGAGGTCATCCGGCTCCACACCACCGTGGGCCCCCAGGGCCGGCCGGTGGTGATTGGCCATACGCAGGGGGATTTGCAGCAATGGGGCCGGCTGGTGGCCCGCCAACTGGCGGCCTGCGGGGTGACGGCCAACGACGTGGTGCAAATTGCCCTGGGCAGCGGCCTGTTCACGCACGCCTCCGGTTACGTGTTGGGGGCGGAAATGTTGGGGGCCTCGGTCATTGCGGAGGATCCGGCCCATACCGATTACCAGGTGGCCATGCTCCAAAATTACCGCCCCACCGTGCTCATTACCACCCCCACCCACGCCCTGGACTTGATTCAACGCCTGGACCGCAACCGCACCGACGCCCAAAGTTTGCACCTGCGGGCGGTGCTGCTCTCCCGCCCCGTGCCCCCGCCCCTGCGCGAGCAGATTGCCGCCGGCCTCTTTGCCGTGGCCCATTGCAATTTTGGTCTGGGAGAAATCCTCGATCCCGGCCTGTGCGTCGAATGTGATGCCGGCCATTTTCACGTGCATGAAGACCAGTTTCTGGTGGAAGTCTGCGAGGGTGAGCTGGTGGTCACCACCCTCTGCCGCGAAGCCCTACCGCTCCTGCGGTATCGCACCCGCGTGGCCGCGCGCCTCCGTCAGGAGCGCTGCTCTTGTGGACGCACCGGCGTGATACTGGAACCGGGCGAGCGGCTGGACGGGCGCCTTTCGGTCAACGAGGAACCGCTTTACGAAAACCAAATTGCCGAGGTGCTCAAACACACCCGCCTGGCCGGACATCCCTTCTCCCTGGAAATCACCGCCGGACGGATTATCGTCAAAGTGGCGCTCACCCCGGATTTGTTTGCCGACACCATCTGGTTCCTGCAAAAACTGCAGTACGAAGTGGAGGCCGAATTCGCCGCCCGCCTGGGCATACCCACCGAGGTGCGTTTCACGCATCCCCCCCGGCCCGAGGTGTAGCCCGCCGGCCGGCGGGGCCTACTTGCCGCCAGTGTGTTGCCGCACCACTTTGGCGGCGCGACTGAATCCCCCCAGGTTGAAAACCTGTTGATATCCCATCTGGCGCAGTTTCCGGGCGGCGATGCCGCTGCGTCCCCCGCTCAGGCAGTGCAGCAGCAAGGGCTGGTTTTTATCCGGAGCCACCCGGGCAATCCGCTCCTCCAATTCATGCAGCGGCACATTGACGGCTCCCGGC
Organism: Verrucomicrobiia bacterium; assembly: GCA_026414565.1. Lineage (NCBI taxonomy): Bacteria > Pseudomonadati > Verrucomicrobiota > Verrucomicrobiia > Verrucomicrobiia bacterium. Next base: position 56,230 of record JAOAIT010000044.1, on the reverse strand, counting down.
AGGTGATCCCGCTGGTACTCCTCCGGCGTGCGCACATCAATGACTTTGGCCCCCTGCCTCAAATGCTCCAACGCCGCGCGCACGCTCACCAGGCCCACGCTTTTCCACAAGACCAGCGCGGCAACAGCCGCCAGCACAATCACGATTGTTTGCCATTCCATGCTCTCAGGGTACTCGCCCCCTGCCTGCCAGGCAAGCTGCTCAACCCGCGTCGCTGGCGCCCGCCGCGGCGGTGGTAGGTTGCCGCAGCCAGCCATCCAATTCCATGGCTGCTCTCATCCCCTCGGCCACCGCCTGGACCACTGTCGTCCCGCCATTGACCGCGTCGCCCGCTGCAAACACCCCCGGGCGTGAGGTCTGCAGGCTGCCCGGCCGCGTCCAGATCAACCCCTGCTCGGTGAGACGCACATCCTGCAGTGCCTGCCGCAGGTTGCTGTCCAGTCGCTGCCCAAAAGCCTCCACCACCCAGTTGCCGGGAATCACATGCTCGGTGCCGGCAATGGGCAGGGGCGCCCGCCGCCCGGAGGCATCCTGCGGCCCCAGGCGGGTACGCACCACCTTGACCCCGCACACGTGACCGCTCTCGTCCACAACATACTCCAGCGGCAGCGTCAAGGACAACATGGCCACGCCACAATGAATGGCATGCTCCCGCTCCTGCGGCCAGGCCGGCATCTCCTGCAAACTGCGCCGGTAAATCACCAGCACATCGTCCGCCCCCGCCTTGAGCGCGGAGACTGCCGCATCCATGGCGGTGTTGCCGCCACCCAGCACCAGCACCGTGCCGCTCACCTTGGCCCCTTGTTTGAGCCGGGCCAGAAACTCCAAGGCACCCTCAACGCCCGATTTGGGCCGCGGCCCTTTCAGCCCGGGCGCCGACTGTCCCAACCCCGGGGCCAGCACCACGCCGTGGTAACCTTGGGCCAGCCAGTAATCCAGGGAATGCTCCGGGTCCAGCGAGCCTTGCACCCGTTCAATCGCCCCGGCGCACGAAGCCAGGGCCGCTTCAATTTCCTGGCGCATCACCTCCCCCGGCAGCCGTTCTTCCGGCAGCACCGTCCGCAAGGCCCCCCCCGTTTGCGGATCCTTTTCCAACAACGTCACCCGATGCCCCAGCCCGGCCAGCCGCACCGCGGCCGCGATGCCGGCCGGCCCGCCCCCCACCACCAGCACTTTGTAACCGGTGGCCGCCGGCAGCAGCCGCGCCTCCTCGGCCCATCCTTCCTCCAGGGCTTTACGGCTGACCCACCGCTGCAGATGCTGAATGGGCACCGTCTCGGTGTAATGCTGGTTGATGCAGTGGCTCTGGCACAGGACCTCCGCCGGGCAAACATAACCGCAAACTGCGGCCAGGACATTTGCCTCGCGCAGCACCTCGTAAGCCTCCCGAAACTGCCGCCGGGCCATCAACGCCACAAACCGCGGTATGTTCACCCGCGCCGGGCAACCCGACAGGCAGGTGGGATCGTTGCACTGCCGGCAGCTCTCGGCCATCCGCAAAATCGTGTCCAGCGCCTCCAGCCGCCCCGCCTTGTAGATGGGCTCATAAATCTCGGCGTCCCGCGGCACACAGCCGGTGCGCCCGCCGTCGCGCATGATTTGCGTGCAGGCTGAGCAGGCCACGCACACTTTCTCCGGATCCAGGCGCCCCCTTTCCGCCAGCTCCCGCACAGCGTGGGGATAGGCAAAGGCCATGCGCCCCATGCCCACCAGCGCCACCCAGCCTTTGCGCACATTGGCGGCGGCCAGATGCGGGAAAAACTGGCGCAACCACGAATAGCCGCCCCCAATCATCGGCAGTTGGGGCACCGCCCGCTGCAGCTCCGCCACAATCTGCACAAAACGCGCCACCCCACGCAGGGGAGACTCCGGCGACATGGGCGCCCCCATCACAGGCAAATCAAAGGGACGATTCACATGCGGGTTGTGGTAGGGATTGCCCACCGTGATGTTCAACACCGGCGCCTGCTGCTCCGCAAAAAACTGCGCCAGTTGCTTGGGCTCCGCCAGATCCGGCTTTTGCGGATTCTCCCGATCCACCCCAAAACCGTAGGGATACGCCATGGCGTCAAAGGCGTTCATCCGCGACGTCACCATCAGCCCCGGCACCGCGGCGCGAACTTTCAGCACCACCTCGCGCAAAAGGCGGCTGCGATTCTCCAGTGCCTCCCCCCCGTACCGGCTGTTTTCCCGGGTAAAGGACGCCAGCAGCTCGGAAATGAGGTAGCGATGACACGCCTTGATGTCCACGGCATCAAAACCCGCCTGCCGTGCCAGCCGGGCTGCCTGCACATAGGCCTCCTGCAGCCGGTCCAATTCGTCATCGCTGATTAACGGATAATCCGGCGGCAACTGATGCGCCGGGTCCAAATACTTGGAATGATGGGCAATGATCGGTTGCGGCTTGCGCCCCGGCCGGCTGTAGCGTCCCGAGTGGGTGAGTTGAAGAACCAAAAAAGGCCGGTGCGCCGGGCCCATGGACTCCTGCGCCGCCCGATGTGTCATTTCCACCAGCCGCGCAAAGGCATCCACCGTGCCCTGGTGCAGCCACAACTGGCGCGGGTTGGCCCGACCTTCCGGAACCACCGCCGTGGCCTCAAACCACAACAAGGCCGCCCCCCCCGCCGCAAAACGGCGATAACGGCGGAACGTCAACTCGTCCGGCGCGCCCTCGGCGGTCCCGTCGCACCCTTCCATGGGCAGCACCACGAAGCGGTTGGCCAGCCGCAAACCTCCCACCTCCAGCGGGGTGAACAAGGCAGACACATCCTCGCTCAGCTCCAGCGTGGGGCCCAGTCCCAGCGCGGCAATACGCTCCCGCAACTCATTCAGGGAATGATAATGAAAAATCTCATGCTCTGCGGCTTGCATATCTGGCCTCGCAGTACACCAACCCCGCCGCCGAAACTCAACCCTTTTCGCCCCGGCGTGACGATTGCGGCGGGCCGGTCCTGGGCGCACAGGTCGCACCTCGCATTGCACCAGCGTGGTCATGGCTTCAAATTAGTCACTCGATTGTGACAGCCACGTGACCGCCTGCATAAAAATTTGCGAAAGAAGAAGTTGAAATCCGGCGCGCCTCTGCCTTAAATTGCCCCTGCGTTTGGTTTTCGCAAGAAAACCGGAACGTGTCGGGGCGTAGCGTAGCTTGGTAGCGCGTCTGAATGGGGTTCAGAAGGTCGTGCGTTCAAATCGCACCGCCCCGACCATTTTCTCCGCCTCCCTCTCCCTGCAGAGGCACCTTCTCACCTCGCCATCCGTGGTTGCCCAAGGATTACTCCACCTCCTGCACCAACGATATGCATCACGGTTTGGGACAAACCTCTAGGGATAAACAGTGAACTTCTAACGGGCGCTTGTTGCAAAAATGGTGCCAGAGGAGGGAATTGAACCCCCGACCAAGGGCTTATGAGTCCCCTGCTCTACCCCTGAGCTACTCTGGCACCCGGGCCTTGCAGCGCAGCAAAATTTCCACAATCCCACCGGCCTTGTCAAACTGGAATCATGCAGATCCGGGCCGCGGCGGGGCTGCTTTGCCTGCCTGCCGCAGCCGCCGACCCCACCAAAACAAAATCCCCACCAGCGCCCCGCCCAGGTGAGCCGTGCCGGAGACGTTGCCAAAGCCACGGATTTGTTGGTAGGCAACCCAGCACTGCAGCAGCATCCACACGATAAACAGGGAGAGCGCCGAAAACTTGAGCCAGTAAAACCGCCACCCCAGCCGGGCCAGCAAACTGATCCTGGCCCGGGGAAATTGCAATGCGTAAAACGCCAGCACCCCCGAAATCCCGCCACTGGCCCCAATGGCCGGCACCGCCGAGTGAGGCTCAAACAGGATATGCAGCAGTTGCCCCCCCAGCGTGGCCAGCAATAGCAGGAGCAGATACCGCCCCCGGCCCAATTCGTCTTCCACATTGTCCCCGAAGATCAGCAGAAAATATACATTGCCGACCAGGTGCAGAATGCCCCCATGGAGGAAGAAGGCCGTTAAGAGTGTCAAGCCCCCATGTCGCCACCAGGCCGACGGCACCATGCCCCACTGCGCCACCACCGTTTCCAAATTAAAAAATGCCGCCACGCTTACCACGCTTATCAAGATCGCCAGCCCCCACGTCACCCACGGCCGCCGTCGCAGCGCCGTGGTCTCCGCCTCCACCGGCAGTCCCAACAAGGCCGGCAAGGTTTTCCACTCCGCGTCAGGTTCTTGCTCCAGCTCCCGTCTCTGTTGGATTTTTTCTTTCGCCACCTCCTCGGCGGCACGGTAATGGAGCTCCTCAAGCGAGGGCGGAGGCGCGGCCGGCACGCTCTCCAGCTCGTGCGTGTCAAACCAGATGATGCCGCACGAACGGCAACCATCCAGCTCCAGCCCCGCCTGCGGGGGGGATAATACCGTCATCTTTTGCTCGCAAAACGGGCAGGGACGCTCCCCCACCGTCTGGCGCCGGTTCAACTGGCGCAACAAGGCATTCACCAGCGGATCGCCGCCCCTGGCCCGCACCTGGGCCAGGGTCAGCGAGCGGCCCGTGCAACTGCCGCAGGCATAATACATGCCTTCGGGCACCCGCTGCACCCGCAACGGTTCATGACATGCTGGACAAATGGGCATAATACAAGCCGACACCCGGGCGCCAGGCCCCGCCAGGCGCACCCTCACGGCCCCGGTTGCACCGGCTCCGCCGTGTGAAATTGGAGCCAGGAGATGTCCCGGTCCATGCTCGATGTCCGCCGGAAACCCGTCACCCCCAGCGGCCCCAGCGTCGTGCGCTCCTGCCAGCGGTGTGTCTCCACATGGCCGTCGGCAAAGGACAAATTCACCCCTTGATTATGGTAGGCCGCCGGCGTGTCCAGCCACCAATAAGGCGTGGGCACGCCGTGCCCGTCGTAGGTGCCGGTATTGCTCAGATCCACCGCAAAATTGCCCTCGTTGATGCTGTCGTAACGCTCGTCCAACAGCACGAAAATCCGTGACGGGTCACGGATGTCGCTGGCCCGCCGATACACCATGAAATTGGTGCCGTATCCGCCAATAACCAGCACCGGCTTGAGAAAGCGCACCGGGTTGAGCCGGTTGTTCATGCTCACGCTGCGCGCCAAAGGGGAAGGATCGGCGGGGCATTTATACAGGGCAGCATGCGTAACGAACGGCGCCAACAACGAACGTTTGGAATCCACCAGCAGCGCGGTGTTGGTGGCTTCCACCGGATTGCGCAAATGGCCTGCCACCCAGTTGGTAAAGGGCAGGCCGTCGCCGTCGTCCACCGTCCACGGCAGCCGCTGCTGGTGGTCATCGCCATACAGGCGCCACGCCAGCGCCAGGGCGCGGTGATTATTGGCGCATTGGACAGTCCGCGTCCGCTGTTTGGCTGCCGCCAGCGCCGGCATCAACAACGCCGCCAGCAGCGCTAGAATTAAAATCACCACCAGCAGCTCGATCAGGGTGAAAGCCTGCGCCTTCTCCCACCTGTTCGCCATGCGCTTCATTTAAGGCCGTGCGTGCCGCGAGTGTAACCCAACCACCACCACTGCCAATCCAGAAACCATCGTGACCGCCCACCCCGCCCATTCCACCGGCGACCACTTCAACTCCACCCGCAGCGTGTGACGGCCGGCGGGCAGCTCCACCTGCATTAAACCGCTCAGCGGCGCTGGCCAAAGTTTCACGGGAGAAACGCCACGCCAAGCCCGCCAACCCTCGAAATAAAACCGGCTGAGCTGCAGCTTGACCGGGGCCGGCGCCTCCACTACCACTTGCACACGCCGCGGCCGCCACTCCTTGATCGTCACGCTGCCGCGCCCCTCCACAAACAGCGCTGCCAGCCGCGCCTGATCATTCACCACCGCCGCCCGCGGCAGCAGCGGCAGGATGCCGTCGGTGTAATGGTTCACACGCTCCGGGTGCCGGTTAACTTCCAACTCCTCCAGGACCAGGCCCAGCGGCACCCTCACCCCCGCCGGCAGGTACTCCGCGGCGTCTTCCTGCCGTCCCAGCCAGTCTGCCGGGGGCGGTTGATTGTGCTGCGCGAAGTGCCGGATGGCCTGAATATCCAGCCACACCCACCCCGCCAGCAGCGCGGCCAACACACCCCCCATTACCCTCCTCCACCAACCCCCGCCCTGCTGCCATGAATGCAAACCCACCGCCAGCAGCCAGCACGCCGTCAGCGTCAAAATCGCGGTGGCCCGCCAGGGAAATTGCACCAGTTTCAACTTCGGCACATGCTTCCACACCGGCTCGCCCAGCGGCAACATCAGGAACAACATCGCATACAAAACCACCACGCCCCACGCCACCCGCCGCCGCAGCCCTGCGTCTTCCTTCGGCCCCGCCATCATAAATCCCCACGCCCCCACCGCAAACGTCCCCACGATCTGCCAAAACAACCCCGCCCGAAACGCCTCCCCCTGCGGATGCAGCGCCGTCAACAGAAAATTCCGGTCATACTGCAAATTTGGCGCGTTGGTGAGCGCACTCATGGACACCAGCTCCTGCAGGGTCATGGCCGGCAGCACATATACCGCCGCCAGCCCCGCACCCCACGCCATCCCGGCCACTGTCCATCCTGCCAACCGCCAGCGCGCCTCCCGTCCCCCCAGCCACCAGGCATAAACCAACGGCACCGGTGAGAACAGCAGCGTCGCGGGCAGATGCGTCGCCGCCAGCAAACCAAACCCGCAGGCCAGCCGGAGCAGACCCCGCGCAGGCCCTCGTTCTTCCGCCAGGCCATCCACCCCGCTCAACACCAATGGCAACCATGCGAACGCCCAGAGCTCCGCATACGCCCCCCGTGCATACAGATCGGCAGCCAGATGATACGGTGCAAACAGGTAGGCTCCAGCCCCCGCCAGTGCCGCCCACCCCTTCACCCACCGCTGCATCCACCCCCAGGCTGTCAACCCGCTTAAAAACAACGCCAGCGCCGCCCCCGCCCCCAGCATCCGCCCGCTCGCCCCCTCCTCCCCAAGCACCGGACGCAAAAAGCTCGTCGCGTAATAGGGTGCCGGGGGATAAAAATAAAACGCCGGACTCCCCAACCCGCCGTTCATATCCATCAACCAGCGGGGATACACCTCGCCTTCCCATAATTGCCGGGAAAAATTCGCGCTCCAGTTTACATGAAAGCGCGCGTCATGCTGCGCCGTCCCAAAACCCCGAGCCAACATCACCCCGCCTCCTGCCATTGCCAGGCCCAGCAGCGCCGCCGCCACCAGCCAGGGCTGTCCGCGGCTCAACAAACTATGTGGGTATTCATGCACTTAATCCACCGCCCAAATACAATCTTCCCTGCGCGAGAGGCCTGAAACGGATGGATCGCACTGTCGCAAGTTTATCAGATTTCAGCTTTGTTTGTTCAAACATCTATTGCAAGAAATCAGCACCTCGATCGCCCACCACTTCCCAACGACTTACCTAGGCTTTGCAACCAGTGCAGTTATGAGGCCCGGGCCGGCAGTTTCGTATTCTAACTCAGTGGCATATTGCCAATGGCTGGGCTTTTTCGCAATCTTCAAAACCGAGACTTTTTCATAAACTGGCATCCCTCGTCTGTAATGACATTTTTCTCCGATTCTTAGGTTTTTGTATGTTCTTTGTTTGCCGTCTTCCGTTTCCAGTAATTGCCGGCCATCCAAAACAGCGGAATAACAAGCACAATAATTAACATCGCCACTGCAAGCATCCGTCCCCGGCTGGAAACAACGGCTCGTTCCGCAGAAGGACGGGTCCTCTTTTCCACCATTTTCTTTAACCCAGGATCATCACGTGCCAACCATAAACCATTTGTTATCTGGTACTGAACCACCCGGCGCGTATTAGGATGGCGATAATCAATAACATCAATTACTCCCTCATATTGTGGAGGAGTGACCAGTATGTCGTCCGACACCACTATTTGCGTGCTCCAACCTCGAACATCGGTGATGACCGACAAGTCATTCGTGTCCCTCCCATTATATTTGGGCGCGTACCTGACAGCATGGAATTCACCGGGCAGTTCAACTCCCTGCCGTGAAACCCATTTATCTGAATAATAAATAAAGTTGCTGAATCCAAGATCATAGGGCGGGTTGTATCTAAATACACTTCTTTCCCTGTCGGGCCCCACCGTTCTTACCCACCCATCGTTGAAATAGGTAACGCACTTGGGCAGGCCAGGGGGCTTTTCATTAATCGCGCTGCGAGCCAATACCGTAAAGCCCTCATTGTGGAGGCGCATATCGTCCAATGCCCATACCGGATGCAAACGGTTTGAGTTTCTCATGTGGCTAAAATAGTTTCCTGAACAGTAGGCCAGCCATATAAAGCTGCACGTACTTACATCGGATTCCGGAATCGGGTTTGTCGAGATCGTGGCGATCGCAACGTTGGTCGTGATTTCATTCTCTTCCCGGTGAAATATGCTTAATGTGATCATCTGTGTTTTATCCCAATACCGCTCATTCCGGCAAAGATCGCGATTCCCCACGGGCTTCACATCCACAGTTATTTTCCAAACACCGTTGCTTGCTTGAACCATGAAGGTATTGGTAAAGGCACGCCTTAGGCTGTTCATGTAATATTGCCCGATGATTGTCGTCCCGCTCACCGAGTATTGCTGGGAGTGCACGGCGACCCCGCTTAAAATCACTAGCAGCAACAGCCATCTCGTCAGAGCATACTTGTTCTTCAATGTTGGTTTGCCGGTCAGCACATTGCTTGCCATACGATCGTCCAGCTTTTCCACCAGTTTGCGCAGTTTCATATTCAGCACGTCACCTCCTCCGTCAGCCACAGCCCCGTGCGCAGGTTGAACAGGAGGATTGACGCCTTATTGCCGAGGTTATGCCGCAACGGCCACCCCACGCCCCCCATCCGCGCACCAGCAGCCACAAACCAAATCGGCCCGGCCTTAAAACCAGGTCGAGTTCAGGATCCACTTTGGGTGTTTCGAATTCCTATTCGCAATATTCGAAATCCAGTACCATTCGGGTACAATCTTTTTCCATCCGGATGCTCAGTTGTTCACATTCGCATCTCTGACGGACAGTGTTGTAAACTGGTTCCCCAACTTGATAGAAACATTTGGCTCTTGCCCCGCCTGAAGGAACACAACGAACACCCATGTCGTCGTATGTGATAACACTCACGTCATCTCCCGGAACACGCACTCCTTTTTCACACGGAGGAGGCGGGTTGCCGAAGGCAACACACACCTCATAGTTGGTCTCATCAGGCGTCCGAATATCATAGTTGCAGAACTCAGCAACCGCGGTGATCGCAACCGCGGCTACCAACCCAACCACCATGGATTTTCTCCTGTTCATGAGGCACTCCTTTCTTTTACTTTTAGGTTTATGTATGTTCTTTGTTTGCCGTCCTCCGTTTCCAGTAATTGCCGGCCATCCAAAACAGTGTCAGCCATTCTTTTCAGTGGTTTATTAGCCTGTTAAAATCTGGTCATTTGCGATAACTTTGGATTTTCCTCCCGTCAGCGTCGGATTTTTTTCTTTGCGTGTCTCCATGATACTTTCCATTTCTTTAATCCCGTTCGGCTCTGCACTTTGTTCCTTGTCAACCCATTAATCCGGCGCTTTTGGACATTGCTCCAGGCACCCCTTAAACGTGCGCCCTTCAGTCCCCGTTCCCTCTGTGGGCTGCCACCGGCGGTACTTCACCAGGCACCACACCGCCTCCAGCCCATGCCGCAGCCGAATCTTCTTTCCCTCCGCCCGGCTTCGCCCGTGATACGATATCGGCACCTCCATCACCCGCACCCCCAATCGGCTCACCTTGGCCGTAAATTCCGGGCAAAATCCAAACCCTTGCTCCCGCAATTCCAGCCGCTCCAGCAAGTCCCGCCGGAACATCTTATAACAGGTCGCCTCGTCCGTAAGCCACTGACCCGTGCACAGGTTGGAAATGAGCGTTAACGCCTTGTTGCCCAAGGTATGCCACAAAGGCCCTACCCCCCGCCGCCCATCGGCGTACCGGCTCCCGTAAACCACGTCAGCTTTGCCGCATAGGATCAGCTCGAGCATCGGCCCCAGGTCTGTAGGGTCATATTCCAAATCACCGTCCTGCACCACCACCACCGGCGCACGGGCCAGCCCCAGGCCCGTCCCCAACGCCGCCCCTTTCCCGCGGTTGCGCTCGTGCCGCGCCAGGCGAATGCGGGAATCCCGCGCCTCCTAGGAGCGCATCACCTCCCAGCTCCCATCCGTGGACCCATCGTCCACCACCACCACTTCGGCTACAAACCGCTTCTCCAAGACGCGCTCCAACACCAAACCCAGGTTCCGTGCCTCGTTGTACACAGGAATGACCACTGCGAGGCATGGGGGAACAGGCTCATTATCCAAGCACACCTTGCCCCACTCAGGCGGTTTATGCGTATGCCCTTCCACAAAGTTTATGCAATAGGCTGGCATTCATCCACTTGCTTCGATCCGTCCTTGCCCAACGACTTCCAGATAAAGACGGCCGAACCAATGCCCAGATAGGCCAGAATAAGCTTCATTACCAGGTCCACCGTCCCCGCAGAAACCGGCAGCCACTGCGTAACCGTGCCCAGACAGGAACAGCCTTTGTATTGCATCAACCATAAGCCAACGCGATAGGCAATAAACAATCCGCATAGCCAAAGCAGCAGATAATTCCTTGCCCTAATGTTTCTACCATTAAACAAGTACCACGCAACGCCCAGTTCAAGAAGTGCTGTCCATAGCAGCAACTGCCGCAGGCTGACGAAACGGATTATCGGGTCCGCCAGCGCCATGACCCTGGCCTCCCCCGTAACGCTTATGAGCTTGCACACGGCGGTGAGACACAGGATGGTTGCAGCACTGGTATGAAACAATGACTCACTTCTGATGTTAATACTTCTCATGGTCAATGCGAGTTACCTGGCAGGCAGCAGAAAAAGGCCCGGCGGAGCCACGCCGTGCGCAGGTTAAGCCGATGCGCAGGTGTTCCCTGGGGATTCGTGCAATCCGACCTATGGGACGAAGCCTTACCGGACATAAATCTTATTTTTGCGGGCCAAAATACTGCTTGAGTGGTTTAGACGATGCATTCATCTAATGATCTACATTGTACATTCATCACCATCCAGATACCCTTGTGCACATCTTTCTCCGGTTGGGATTTCTATCTGATTTACAACCTCCAAGCTGCAATAACCGTCTAAGATGCGATACCACGTTACTGTCTTTATCACATTTAGTGATATAACAGTGCAATTTTCTTTTCCAGTTACAGCATAGAGTTCTGAACCGTGAGAAGATTCACGCGGGAGGTATTCGACAGCAACACAGGCATTCTCAACTCTGGCCAACTGGCTTGTTCCAGTGGTACAGCTAGCTCCTCCCTGCAACTGGAAACAAGCATACCCGGCTGTAGTTGCCATATATAGTCCGGTTATAAAAAGTATCTTTGCGGTTTTGAACCCGGTCTGATTTGGCATTGTTTTCATCTTTTTATTTAACTTCAGGGTTAATGTCTTGTTCCAGCCTTTCGCCAACAAAAAACCAGTGGCCAAAATAATAATAATACCAACAACAATGCAGCAATAACTCTTGCTTGCCGTGGAGGCGCCTCATTTTTCGCGTCCAGTTGCATTTGCAGTTGATACAGCTCCCGGATTAGCTGTGTATTTCCAAATGGCCAGTTTGTGGACGCATGATACACTATTGGCCTGCTAATCTTGGAAAATCGTTTGTCATATACCAAAACATCCCCTGGAGATTTCAGTATATTGGCCGCAGTATCAGGGGCCTCGACATGGATGGATTGCGCCTGTCCATAATATCTGACCACCATGTACAATTCGTTGCTGCCTTTGCCACTCACAGCAGGTGTGTATATGTTCAAAGCAAAAACAATTGGCATGTGCATCCCTGATACATTGGTTGTTCTAATAACTTCATACTCTCCCTGCAAGAATCCGTTATGATAGGGCGGCGGGTGCCGGCGCTGTTGAAGTTGTTTATTCGATGAAAGAACATAATATGTACCATCAGAATACCATTTCAGGCTCTTCAAAAGTCCTGGATAACCCGTGTTAAACTCCCATTCAGCGCCCACCTGGTAGTGCGCGTTGGTGAACAGCCGGTCATCCAGCAATCCAAAGGGTTTAATGCGGCCTCGCCCGCTGCTATTCAAGTAACACGTCGCCCCATAAGCCAGGTATATAATATTGGCTCGCGTAGCATTTCCCCGCGGAACCAACGACGCATACACCTCAGCAAAGCAATTTACTTTTTTGGCACGAGCTTCTTTCGCCTGGCGTTCTGGTTGTATTAAGTCAGGGTTGGTCTTGCGAATTTCGTATATATTAGTACCATCGTGTTGGACCTCGTATTCGATAATATGGTCAAAACCCGGGCTTTGATCCTTGACTTTGGTCTCTATTCGCCATGTGCATTTGTGCCGGTGCATCACAAATGTATAATTTTGCACTTCGACAAGTTTGCCACCTGGATCGCCCGTTGATGGAATATAACTATGCTGCACCAGCGTTCCGGTTACAGTAAAGGTCTGACCTTGCAGACAAGCCAAACCGGCTGCAGCGATAATTAGTGCCAAACCGGCTTTGCCATGGGTCAGCCTGGTCTTTGCCATCCTGTGCGCAATAGTTTTCTTGCCTTCAGACCTGGGCATTTTTGTCTGTCATTTTTTTCTCCAGCCCGTTTTCCACATGCCGACCTTTCACCGCCCACGACCCGGCAGAAGGAAAACCATTGAATTCGCCCACCGGGTAACGTGCAGATTATCCCTGGATGCACCTGCGCTGAGTTACAATCTTTGGGAGCGTCCGGCGAAAGGGTATCATGGTGCACCGCATAAATATTTGTTCCATCACAACCAATATCATAATAAGTGGCCCACTGATTGCTTCCCAGGCGACTTTCATGCGCCATTGACTTCCCCGCCGTTGCAACGTAAAGGGGTGGCAATAGCTAAAATTGGTCATTCGATTGCTGATAACCAATGAAGCGGTCATCTGCCAGGTGACGGAAAAATGCGTCTGCCAATCCAGCTCACTTGCCGCCCCCAATACATCACCCAACCCTGCCGCCAACATCGCAACCACGCTGGCGACCCTTTTCCATCGGGCGAACATCTTCGTAAGAATCATTGCGCCCGCCTTTTGCCACTCCTTCACCCTACTCCCAAGACTCTGGCGTCTCTTTCCGGCCTCTCCTTCACGCGTCCGTGTCTCAACCGTTCTCCTCCAGCACACCTTGCACCAGCCACCAGACAGCAGACGGTGAACCTTAAACTGGATTACAGCAATCAAGTTAGCAAAAAAAATACTTGTCAACACCTTTTGTATAAAATTATTTTTTCAATGTAACATGTTAATCCGCGATTACTTACGCATACGTATTCTACTCATTTAAAAAAATTCGGGGTGTCACTAATTCTATTTGTTATTCTGCCCCCGCCATTCGGCTCTAAGCAGGCACCATGATGTATGGCGTGCGGACAGATGTGTATTCGGCACACAAACTACAAATGCCGTCTGCAGCCCTTGTTGATAACGCTGCTGCTGCGGCCCGCGAAACCGCACCACCCAGACATCCCCGCTCTTAATCACGCTTTCCCGCACCAGAAATTCCAGCCCGACCTTTGCGCGCACGTGCTCCGGCGGCTCTTTCTCCCAATCCTGCCGGTCGGGCCGCACGGTCAGCTCCAAGTACTCCGGATTTTCCACAAACAAGATGACCAACGGCATCACCGCGCCGCTCCCCGTTGTCCAGCCCGCTCCGTTATAGGGTATCAAGTAATCGTCAAACCGGGTGGCCGCGTCGTAATATGACGGCAGCGCCGGGCGCGGTTGAGCGGCCTTGGCCTGTTGCTTTTCCATCTGCCGTTGCACCTCAGTCCATGTCCAGAGGCGAGGCCGGCCGTAGGCACTGCGCAGGCCCTTGACTTGCCAGACCGTCCACCCGCTTAACACCAACAGAGACAGTGGCAGCAGCACTTTGGACCCCCGCCCCGTCCCCGCCCACGCGCACCACCCCAGCCAGCCTGCCGCCATCAACGCCCCAAACGCCGGCATGAAATCCAAAAGGTAGCGGGAAGAAATGACGCTGTTCCGCAGATAAAAGCCAAACAATGTGACGCCGGCCAGCGCGCCCCACAGGCCCAGCGCCACGATAAGCCGCGCGTGCGCCGGAACATCGGCGCCCCGCCGGTGCCGCCGCCACCACACCGCCCCTGCGCACGCCGTCGCCACCCCTCCCCCCGCCAGCCAGGGCCAGTACCAGGGGTTATACGTCGTCAGGTACACCTCCCGCCAGCGCAAGGTGGGCGACTGGCCGGGAAAGAAGTTCTGCTGGTAAAAATCGCCGCCATTGAACTCGCGGGTGAAAAATAACAGCCCCAGCAGCTCCCGGCTGGCGGACCACACCGGTTCCAGTTGGTACGGATGATCAAACCGCGTGGCGTACATCGAACCATAGAGATTCTGCAAATTCAGCCGGTGCCCAAACTCAAACCCGCTGCCAAACCGGGCCAGGTTCGTGTAAAACAGCAGGGCCCCGCCGAGGCCAAACAACACCAGCCCCAACCCGAGCGCGCGCCAGCCGCCGCACCGTTTAGCGCAAGGCCTCCCCTTGGTTGCCGCAGGCCCATCCGCCATACTTGCCTCGGATGCCGTCGCAGACTCTGCTGCAATCTCTTGTGCGCGAAACGGGCGCCCCCACCACCAAACCCCCGCGCCCACCACCACCGCCGCCATGCCGTAGAAGATCAGTGGCGGGCGTATGAAACCACCCAGGCCCGCCAACAGGCACAACACCCACCACCACCGGCTGCTCGTCCGTTGCGCCAGCCGCGCCAGCACCCTCAGCAAAACCAGCGCGTAGAAATACTCATACGCCACCGCCTCCTCGTAGATGCCAAACCGCGTCGCCAGCAGTCCGAAAAGCGGCGGAAACATGAGCAATATGAGCATCGCGCCGCTGACGCCGACGGCGAAAGCCCAGAACTGGCCGGGGGCCTCCACTTGCTCCGGTTCCTGCCAGCCCCACAGCGCGCACAACAAACCAAAGGCCGCCACTGCCGCAAACAAGCCGAAAGCCCACACATCCGGAAACGCCGGGAACCCCGCCGCCCGCGCCGCCAACTCCCAGGGCAGACGCCACACCGGGACGCCCAGACCCCACACTTGATGCACGCCGCCCTCCGACCACGTTAAATCATGCGTCGCGCATACCGGCGACCGGCTGATGGCCAGCTCCCCCTTCAACAGAGCATCAACCTGGGAGCGGTAGTGCGGATTCTGCGAGAAGAGTTTGCCATCTGCTCCCGCCAACCCGGCCAGCCAAAGAATGGCTACCGCATATCCCAGGCTTTGCCGGGCTATCCACAGGGGGCGCATAAGGCGTGACCTTATTGGACACCACCGCCGGGTGCGGTCAATCCTTTTGTCATGCCTGAGCGCAGCGCGGGGCTGTTTTGGGGCGCGATGGGGGCCTGTTGGCCCGTAAAGACGCGCCATTTACCTTTCAGACCAGCCACCCTTCCCGTCCACCCATGGTCAAACCCATTCCCATGATCTTGATTGAGGCATCCCGGGCGTTGAATAATTTTGGCTTGGAAGGCGGTCTAATTTGTGGAAACTGCTGGCTTTCCAATGGTGGAAAAAGCAAAGCAAACCAAAATGAAATTGATGGTCATGAGAAAGGTAATCGCCCTGATGATGGCTGGCGCGCTGTGGGCGCTGGCCTGGACGTTCAACGTCGTCGCCGCGGATTTGGCGCCACTGCCGCTCAAAATTCCTCAACCCACGCTGAAAGGCACGCCGGAAGATTTGCCCAGCGGCCCCAATGTGGAGCCGGTGCCGGAGAAGGAACCCCCGCCGTTCATGGCGCCGCCCGGCGTGAAAAATGTGGCCCTCAAAAAGCCCGTGACCGCCAGCGACAAGAATCCCATCACCGGCTCGCTGGAACAAATCACCGACGGCGACAAGGAAGCCTTTGACGACCAGGTGGTGGAGATGCGCAAGGGCATCCAATGGGTGCAGGTGGATTTGCAGGACATGTACAAGATTTATGCCATCGCCATCTGGCATGACCATCGTTACATCCAGACCTATCAACGGGTGATCATCCAGATTGCCGATGATGCCGAGTTCACCAAGAACGTCCGCACGCTGTTCAACAATGACTTCGAAAACAAGGCCGGCCTGGGCATCGGCAAGGACCGCCAGTATTTCGAGACGCGCTGGGGCCGCGTGATCGACGGCAAGGGCGAGGTGGCCCGTTATGTGCGTTGGTATTCCAACGGCAGTCACTTGAGCGCGCTCAACAACCGGACGGAAATCGAAGTGTACGCCCTGCCGGCCAAATGAACGGCTGGCTGATCCGGGTGCTGTTACTCCTGCTGGCCGCCGGGGCCATGGGGCTGCGCTGGCCCCAACTGGACCGGCGGCCTTTGCATAATGATGAGGGGGTCAACGCCTGGATCCTCCGCGACCTGGTGGAGAAGGGGCACTATCGTTACAACCCCGAGGAATTCCACGGCCCCACTCTCCACTATCTCTCCCTGCCCTTCGTGCGTCTGGCCGCGCCCGAGGCCCGGATGTCCGACGCCAATTTGCGCGTGGCGCCGGTGGTGTTTGGGGCCTTGATGATCCTGCTGCTGGCGTGGCTGGCCGACGGCCTCGGCCGCGTGGCCACCGTGACCGCCGGCCTGCTGCTGGCCATTAGTCCGGCTTTTGTTTTTTACAGCCGTTATTTCATTCACGAGATCTTTCTCATTTTCTTCACCTTCATGGCCCTGGGGGCCGGCTGGCGATACGTGCAGACCGGCCGCTGGCCCTGGGCGGCGGCGAGCGGCGCGGCCGTGGGCCTGATGTATGCCACCAAGGAAACCTTCGTGTTTCAAGTGGCCGCCGCCGCGGCCGGCGTGGCGGCAGTGTGGTGGCGCCAGTGCCGGGAAGGCGGGGCAATGCTTGCCAAACGCCCTTGGTGGAACCCCCGGCATTGGGCGCTGGCCGGGGCGGCGGCCGTGGCCGCGGCAACGCTCTTTTTTACGTCCTTTTTCACCCACCCGCGGGGCATCTTGGATGCGGTGCTGACGTACGAACACTGGATTTCCCGCGCCGGCGGCGCCTCCCCGCTGGTCAAACCGTGGACTTATTATTTTGAGCATTTGTTCTGGTTTCATCCCCCCAAAAGCCATGTGTGGACGGAAGGCGGCATCCTGGCGCTGGCGCTGGTGGGCGCGGTCGCCGTGCTGGCCCGGCGGCTGCCCGCCGCCGTGAATCCGGTGTTGGGCGGATTTCTGCTGGTGTACACCCTGGTGCTGCTCGTGATTTACACGGTGATCCCCTACAAAACACCCTGGTGCATGCTGGTGTTTCATCAGGGGTTGATTCTGCTGGCGGGAATGGGCGTGGCTTGTTTGTGGGAATGGGCGCGCCCCCGCTGGGCCCGGGGCGTGCTGCTGTTGGCGCTGGCTGGCGTGGCCGGTCATCTGCTCTGGCAAGCCTGGCGGGCGGCCGTGCCGGTGGCCTATGACCGCACCAACCCGTATGTCCACAGCCAGACGATCCCCAACATTTTCGAGCTGGTGCAGAAGGTCAAAGCCGTGGCCGCCGTGCATCCCGACGGCACCAATGTGCTCATCAAAGTGGTCTCGCCCGTGAGTGTGTGGCCGTTGCCATGGTATTTGCGCGAGTTCCAGCGGGTGGGCTGGTGGGAGGAAATGCCCGCCGATCCTTATGCGCCCATCATGCTCATCAACGCCTCCCTGCACGCCGAGCTGGACGAAAAAAGCAACAAACAATACCTCATGGTGGGCTTGTTTGGCCTGCGCCCGCCCGCCCGGCGCAATCCGCCTGACACGTTTCTGGAGATGTACGTGGAGTACAAACTCTGGGAGCGGTATGTGATGTCCCTGCCGCGCCAGCGCGGGCAGGACGAGTGAGCCGGGGGACGAAGGGGGCCCGTTGCGCCACCTTCAGGAGGAATTCACCGCTTCGCCACTTGACGGGCCGGCGCCGCCATGTTACTTAACATGGTTAGAAATTTTAACGTGGTTAAGTCCTCTCCACAACGGGAACAAAGGAAGGCGGCCTTGCGCGAGCAGATTCTGGCAGCCGCCCGCGCCTTGTTCGTCAGCCGGGGCTATGAAGCGGTGACGATGCGGCAAATTGCCGAGCGCATCGGCTACACCGCCACCGCGCTGTACTACCATTTTCCAGACAAGGCGGCGTTGCTGCATGAATTGTGCCGCCGGGATTTTCTCGCGCTGCAATCGTTTTTCCAGCGGCTGGCCCAGGTGCGCGATCCGGTGGAGCGCCTGCGGCAGGCGGGGCAGGCGTATGTCCGCTTTGGCCTGGAGCATCCCCAGCATTATCAATTCATGTTCATCATCCCTTACCCGGAGCCCGCCCCGCATGAGGTGGGCATCACTCAGGGGGATCCATCGCAGGACAGTTATGCGTTCCTGCGGCAGGCGGTGGAGGAGGCCATCCGGGCGGGACGCTTTCTGCCGGCCTACCGTGACGCGGAACAGGTGGCCCAGATGTTATGGGCCGCCATGCACGGACTGGTCGCCTTGCATTTGAACTGCAGCCGCAGCCGTTGGCTGGCCTGGCGGCCCACCAAACAGACCGCCGCCTTGATGGCTGAAACCATGTTGCGCGGCATGCTGCGCAAGCCGCCCGCGAGCCGGAGCACACCCCCGCACGCCGCGACCCCGTCGCACCGGCGGCGCACCGCCGGAAGGAAAGCCCATGAAAAAACGTAATCTTGTCCTATCCCTGTTGCTGCTGCTTCTCATTGCGGGGGCGCTGGGTGGCATCAAGGCCCTGCAAATTGGACGGCTCATTGCCGCCGGCCAGGCCTTTACACCGCCGCCCATCGCCGTGGCCACGGCCGTGGCCCACGAAGAAACCTGGCCGGTGCAACTGGAGGCGGTGGGCACCGTGGCCGCCGTGCAAGGCGTGGCCATCAGCCCGGAGATTCCCGGAACGGTCCGCGAAATTTTCTTCACAGACGGCGCCATGGTCAAAGCGGGCGACCTGCTCGTGTGCCTGGACACCTCCAGCGAAGAAGCCCAACTGCGCGCCGTCGAGGCGCAGGTGGAGCTGGCCCGGCTGCAAGTCGAGCGCCTGCGCAACCTCCGCCAGGGCGACACTGTGTCCCAGTCGGAGCTGGACACGGCAGAGGCCACCCTGAAGGCCAACCTCGCCAACGCCGATGCCATCCGCGCCGTCATGGCCAAGAAAAACCTTCGCGCGCCCTTCGCCGGCCAGTTGGGTCTGCGCCAGGTGCACCTGGGCCAATATGTGGAGGCGGGGCGGCCGCTGGTGACCCTGCAGGCGCTGCAGCCCGTGTATGTGGACTTCTCCCTGCCCCAGCAAACGGTGGGCCTGCTGCGCACCGGCCTGGTGGTGGAGGTGCAAAGTGACGCCTTTCCGCAGCGCCGCTTCCAGGGGCGGCTCATCGCGCTGTCGCCCGAGGTGCAGGCCGATACGCGCAGCCTGGCCCTGCGCGCCGTGCTGCCCAACGAAGACCTGGCCCTGCGGCCGGGCATGTTTGTGCGCGTGTGGGTCATCTTGCAGGGGGAACAGCGCGTGCTGGTGATCCCGGCCACCAGCGTGCTCAGCGCGCCTTACGGGGCCTCGGTGTTCGTGGTGGAGCCGCGCTCCGGCACCAACGGCACCGCCGGTTTGACCGTGCGCCAGCAGTTTGTGCGTTTGGGCCGCAACCAGGGCGATTGGGTGGTGGTGGAGGCCGGCCTGAAACCCGGTGAAAAAGTCGTCAACGGCGGCCTGTTCAAACTCCGCAACGGCGAGGCGGTGGTGGAAAAAAATGATCTGGTGCCCCAACCGCAAAAGTCGCCCCAACCGGCGGATAGTTAACCTCTTCGCTTCCCTGGCTCATGCGCACGCTGACCGATCTGTTTATCCGGCGCCCGGTGCTGGCCGCGGTGGTGAATTTGGTGATCTTGATCGCCGGCCTCCAGGCCATCAAAACGCTGAGCGTGCGGCAGTACCCGCGCAGCGAGAACGCGGCCGTGACCGTCACCACCGTGTACGTGGGCGCCAGCGCCGACCTGGTGCGCGGCTTCATCACCACCCCCCTCGAGCGCGCCATTGCCGCGGCCGATGGCATTGACTACATCGAATCCAGCAGCCGCCTCGGCCTCTCCACCATCACCGTGCGCCTCAAGTTGAATTATGATCCCACCAAGGCGCTGGCCGAAATCAGCTCCAAGGTGGACCAGGTGCGCAACAACCTCCCCCCCGAGGCCGAGGTGCCCATCATCAACATCGAGCCCGCCGATTCCCAGATCGCCTCCGCCTACCTGAGCTTCACCTCGGAGCTGCTCGACGCCAATCAAATCACCGATTACCTCGTGCGCGTGGTGCAGCCGCGGCTGTCCGCCATCAGCGGCGTCCAACGGGCCGACATCCTGGGCGGGCGCACCTTCGCCATGCGCATCTGGCTCAAACCCGAGCGGCTGGCGGCGCATGGCCTGACGCCGGCCCAGGTGCGCGACGCCCTCGCCGCCAACAACTTCCTCTCCGCCATAGGCCGCACCAAGGGCGCCCTGGTGCAGGTCAATTTAACGGCCAACACCGATTTGCGCTCGGTGGAGGAGTTCAAAAACCTGGTGGTCAAGCAAAGCGGCGACCGCCTGGTGCGGTTGCGGGACGTGGCTGACGTGGTGTTGGGCGCCGAGGACTACGAAGCCGAGGTGCGCTTCACCGGCCAGCAGGCGGTGTTCATCGGCGTGTGGGTGCTGCCCAACGCCAATTCCCTGGAAGTTATCCGCCGCGTGCGCGCCGAGATGGCCTCCATTCAAAAGGATTTGCCCACCGGCCTGCAGGGGCACATCGCGTATGACGCCACCGAGTACATCGAGCAGGCCATCAAGGAAGTGCTGAAAACACTGACCGAAACCCTGGCCATCGTCGCCGTGGTGATCTTCCTGTTTCTTGGCTCGGTGCGCTCGGTGCTGGTGCCGCTGGTGGCAATTCCCATCTCGCTGATCGGCGCCGCCTTCCTCATGCAGGTGATGGGCTTCACGTTGAACCTGCTCACCCTGCTGGCCATTGTGCTTTCAGTGGGATTGGTGGTGGACGACGCCATCGTGGTGGTGGAAAACGTCGAGCGCCACGTGCGCGAGGGCCGCCGCGGCATCGAGGCCGCCCTGCTGGGCGCGCGCGAGCTGGTCAGCCCCATCATCGCCATGACCATCACCCTGGCCGCGGTGTACGCCCCCATCGGGTTGCAGGGCGGTCTGACGGGATCGCTGTTCCGCGAGTTCGCCTTCACCCTCGCCGGCGCCGTTTTCATCTCCGGCGTCGTGGCGCTGACGCTCTCGCCGGTCATGTCCGCCAAACTGCTCCGGCCCGACCGCGAGGAGCGCGGGCTGTGCGGGCGGGTCAATCACTTCTTTGACCGCCTGCGCCAGGCCTACGGCCGGGTGCTCGACGCCACGCTGGCCAACCGGATGGCCGTGTATGTGCTCTGGGCCGGCTTGAGCCTCCTGGCCATCCCCATGTTTCAAATGTCCCCCAAGGAGCTGGCCCCTATGGAGGATCAAAGCGTGATTTTCGGCATCATCGAGGCTCCGGCCAACGCCACCATCGAGCAGACCGTGTTCTTCACCGAGGCCTTGAACCGCCAGATGATGAAAATCCCCGAGGCCGCGCAGTCCTTCCAGGTCACCTTTCCGGACAACGGTTTTGCCGGACTGGTGCTCAAACCCTGGGAGCAGCGCCAGCGCACCGTCTTTGAAGTGCTGCCGGAGGTGCAGTCCGGTTTTGACCAGTTGACCGGCATCCGCGCCATGGCCGTCACCCCGCCCGCCCTGCCCGGCGGCGGCACGTTTCCCGTGGAAATGGTGATCGCCTCCACCGCCGAGCCGGAGGTCATCCTGGCTTTTGCCGAGCAGTTGCGCGACAAGGCGGCGCAAAGTGGCCTGTTTGCATTTCCGCCAATTATTGACACCAAGTTTGATCAGCCCGAGGTGGAGATCCAGTTGGACCGCGAAAAGGTGGCCGCCCTGGGCTTGAGCCTGGCGCAGGTGGGCGCGGACTTGGGCACCCTGCTGGGCGGCAATTACGTCAACCGCTTCAGTCTCGACGGCCGCAGCTATAAAGTCATCCCCCAAGTGCGGCGCATCGAGCGGCTGACCGCCGAACAATTGCAAAATGCCTATGTGCGCGGCCCGCATGGGCAACTGGTGCAACTCAGCACCCTGGCCGAGTTGAAAACCAAAAATGGCCCGCGCTCGCTCAACCGCTTCCAGCAGTTCAACGCCGTCAAACTCAGCGGCGTCGCCATCCGGCCGCTCGAAGAGGCCCTGGCTTATCTTGAAAAAGAAGCCGCGCAAATCCTGCCCCAGGGCTACAAACTGGACTACACGGGCGAGTCCCGCCAGTTGCGGGTGGAGGGCAGCAAATTCCTGCCCGCCTTCAGCCTGGCAGTGGTGATGATCTTTCTGGTGCTGGCCGCGCAATTCAACAGTTTCCGCGATCCGCTGGTCATTCTCCTGGGCTCGGTGCCCCTGGCCATGTTTGGCGCGCTGACGTTCACCTTCCTGATGATGCCGGACCCCAACACCCCCTTCTGGACCAAAGGCTGGACCACCACGCTGAACATTTACTCCCAAATCGGTCTTGTCACGCTGGTGGGCCTGGTCTCCAAGAATGGCATCCTCATTGTGGAGTTTGCCAATGAATTGCAACGCCGCGGCCGCACCAAGGCCCAGGCCGTCCGCGAAGCCGCCATGGTGCGCCTCCGCCCCGTGCTGATGACTTCGGCGGCCACGGTCTGCGGCCATTTCCCCCTGACCCTGGTCAGCGGCGCCGGCGCGGCGGCGCGCAACTCCATCGGTATCGTGATTGTGGCCGGCATGTTTCTGGGCACCTTCTTCACGCTGCTGGTGATCCCCTCCCTTTACATGCTCCTGGCCAAAGACCATAAAGCGGAGGCCCCGCGTCCCGTGGAGGCGGAGCTGCCTGTACCCGCCAAGGCCGCCGTGGAAAAAGTCTGACGCCCGGAAAAGCCGGCCGCCATTTTTCCCCTTTTCGCCGGCAGGGTCCTGCCGCAAGATGCCTCCATGCAAACGGTGCCGGAACCAGTCTGGCGCGAAGCCGTGCGCCGGGCCTTGCGGGAAGACGTAGGCCCGGGCGATGTCACCTCGCTGGCCGTTGTGCCGCGCGGCCTGCAGGCGCGCGCCCTGATGGTGGCGCGCCAGCCCCTGGTGGTGTGCGGCTTGGAAGCGGCCCGCCTAGCTTTTCAAATGCAGCACCGCTCCGTGCGCCTCTGCTGTTGCGTCCATGACGGCGAGGCTGTCCGCCGCGGCACGGTGCTCATGGAAATCACCGGGCCGGCCTGCGCCCTCCTCACCGCCGAGCGCGTGGCCCTGAACTTTGTCCAGCGCCTGAGCGGCATCGCCACGCTTACCGCCGCGTTTGTCCGCGCGGTACGCGGCACCCAGGCCCGCATTCTCGACACCCGCAAAACCACCCCCGGCTTGCGCCTTCTGGAAAAATACGCGGTGGCCTGTGGCGGCGGCGTCAATCACCGCCTGGGACTGCATGACCTGGTGCTCATCAAAGACAATCACCTGGCCGCCCTGCAGAGCGAAGGGCCTCACCCCATTATTCGCGCCGTGCAGCGCGCCCGCGCCCGCTACCCCCATCTCAAGGTGGAGGTCGAGGCGGATACCCTGGCCCAGGTGGAGGAAGCCGTGCGGGCTGGCGCCGATTTCATCCTGCTGGACAACATGACCCCGCGCCAGTTGCGGGAAGCCGTGCGCCGCGTGGCCGGCCGCGCCCGCACCGAGGCCAGCGGCGGGGTCACCCTGCGCACCGTCCGCGCCATCGCCCGGACTGGCGTGGACTTTATCAGTGTGGGCGCGCTGACCCATTCCGCGCCTGCCGTGGATGTGGCCCTGGACTTTGTGATCAAGCCGGAGCTTGACCCGCCCACCCGCCGGAGACGCGCTCCGGCCTCCCGCCTATGAGCCGCAGTGATTCCGTCCTGGATACCGCCATTCTCACCGCCCTGCGTCAGGCCCGCGAAGGCTCGGTGTCCGGTGCCGATCTGGCGCAACGCCTCCAGGTCACCCGCGCCGCCATCTGGGCGCGCATTGAAGCCCTGCGCGAACTGGGCTTCGACATCGAGGCCAGCCCCCACCACGGCTACCGCCTGTTAAGCGCGCCGGACAAATTATACGGCGACGACTTAAAATCGCGGCTGGGGCAAACACTCGTGGTGGGGCGCGAAATCCGCGTCTTTCAGGAGACCAGCTCCACCAATGACCTGGCCGACCGCCTCGCCCGTGACGGCGTCGAAGAGGGCCTGGTGGTGTTTGCCGAGAAACAAAGCCGCGGCCGCGGCCGCATGGGGCGCATCTGGGCCTCTCCGCCGGGGCTGGGCTTGTGGTTTTCCGTGGTCTTGCGGCCGCGGCTCGCCCCCCAGGCGGCTACCCAGCTCACCATCGCCGCCGCCACGGCAGCCCGCCGGGCCATTCATCGCGTCACCGGCCTGGAGCCGGACATCAAATGGCCCAATGACCTCCTCCTGGACGGTCGCAAAACCGCCGGCATCCTCACGGAAATGGGGGCTGAACTGGACAAAATCAAATACCTCATCATCGGCATCGGCGTGAACGTGAACCTGGCAGCCGCCGATTTTCCCCCGGAGCTGCGGCGCATCGCCACCTCCCTGCGGCAGGCCCTGGGCCGGGCCATTCCCCGGCCGGAACTGGCCGCGCAGTTGCTGCGCGAGCTGGACGTGGATTATGCGCGAGTCACCGCCGGGCAGTTTGAGGCGGTGGCCGAGGAATGGAGCCGCCATTGCCGCACGCTCGGCCAGCGCGTGGCCATCATCCAGGGCGAGCGCCGCCTTGAAGGCCGCGCCGAAGGCCTGGACCACGATGGCGCGCTTTTGCTGCGCAACGCCCGGGGCCGGCTGGAGCGCGTCATCGGCGGCGATGTGATGCTCGATTCGTGAAACGCATGAAACCCCTGCTGCTGCTGGCCGACATCGGCAACACTCACACCCACCTGGGACTGGCCAATGACCGGCGGGTTTTGCGCGCCCAGGATGTGCCCACCCGCGCCTTGGGCGAGCCTCTCGCCCGCCAAACCCTCCAACAACTCATCGGCAAACACCCCGTGGCGGGCGTCTGCGTGTGCAGCGTCGTCCCTGCGGCCACGCCCCGGTTGCGCGCGTTGGCGGCCGCTGCCGGCTTGCAGCAGGTGCTCGAGCTGAATCACCAAACTCTGCGCGGCGTGGGCATTCGCTACCCGCGCCCGCAAACCATCGGCGCTGATCGCCTCGCCAATGCGCTGGCCGCCAAAATCCTGGTGGGCGCCCCCGTGGTGGTGGTGGACTTTGGCACCGCCGTCACGTTTGATGTGGTGGACCGGCAGGGCGACTACATCGGCGGCATCATCGCTCCCGGCCTGGCGGCCATGACCGATTATCTACACGAAAAAACCGCGCTGCTCCCGCGCATCACCATCCGCGATGTCCGCCGGGTGGTGGGCAAAAACACCGAAGAAGCCATGCGGATTGGCGCGGTGCATGGTTACCGGGGATTGGTGCGCGAATTGATTGGTGAACTCAAAAACGAGCTGGCCTGCCGCCGCCTGCCGGTGGTGGCCACGGGCGGTTATGCCGCGCTCATCGCGCGCGGGCTGCCAGCCATCCAGTGCGTCATTCCCCACCTTACGCTCGAAGGTCTCCGGCTCGCCTGGCTGGCGCACCACCCTTCAATGGCGGGCCGCCCCTAAAGGCTCCAGAGGCTCGTGGACATGGCCGTTGCCGTTGCCGTGTTCACGGCAGGGCCCGCCGTGGCTGCATTGGCGCAACTGGGTATCCACCTTCAGGATGTGGCTGACCAGCCACTGATCGGTAATTTCCCCCAACTGGTTGAGCACCGCCAGGCTGGCGCCCTGGGTTTCATACTGCTGCACCAGCCGCTGGAATTGTTCCAGAAAGCGGCGGTGGGCCGCCTTGTTGACTTGATGGGCCGGGCAGCGCCGCTGCGCCATGATCGCCTCCTCCTCGCCAAAATGTTTCCGGGCATACTCGCCCAGGAACTGCAACATGGGCTTGACCTCCGCCGGGCCGGCGCCGCGGCGGATGGCCTCCTGCAGGCCATTCAAACGCGCAATCAATTCCTGATGCTGCGCATCCACCTCCGGCACGCCCGTGGCCATGGTTTTGGCGTCCCACACCAGCAAGGTTGCCCCATCGCCTGCCGCAGCAACCGGCTCGCTCGTCGTCACCGCCCCCGCCGTGGCCAGGTCGAGCTTGAACCGCTGCACCACCTGCTGCAACTGGCTGGCCAGACGGGCCAGCTCCATGGTGGCGGCGGCCGCCCCGGTCACCGCCTGGGAGGTGTCGCGCGCCGCCTGGGAAACACCGGCGATGTTGCGGGCAATCTCCTGGCTGCCGCGCGCCGCCTCGCTGGCATTGCGCGTAATCTCATTGGTGGTGGCCGCCTGCTGCTCCACCGCGCTGGCGATCACGGTTTGAATCTGGTCAATCTTCCGGATCACCTCGCTGATGCCCTGAATGGCCTGCACCGACGCGCTGGCATCGTTTTGAATCGCCGCGATTTTGCGGCCGATCTGCTCGGTGGCCTGCGCCGTCTGCCGCGCCAGCTCCTTGACCTCGTGGGCCACCACCGCAAAGCCCTTGCCCGCCTCGCCGGCGCGGGCCGCTTCAATCGTGGCATTGAGCGCCAGCAAATTGGTCTGCGCGGCAATGGTGTTGATCACCTGCACCACCTCGGCAATGTCCGTGCTGCTGGCCCCCAGCCGGGCAATGGTCTGGTTGGTGGCCTCCGCCATCCGCGCGGCCTCGCCTGCCACCTTGGCGGCGTCCACCGCCTGCCGGGCAATTTCCTTGATGCTGGCGCTCATCTCCTCGGCTGCCGTGGCCACGGTGGACACGCTCTTGCTGATTTGCTCTGACGCGCTGGCCACCACCTGCGCCTGGGAGGAAGTCTCCTCCGCGTTGGCGCTGACCTGCTGGTTGGTGGTGCTCAGCTCCCGGGCGGTGCCGGCCACGGCCGCCGAGTTCTCGGCCACCTGTTTCAGACTCTTGCGCAGCCCGATCACCATCGAATTCATCGCCTGCGCCCAGGCCCCCAATTCATCCGAGCGCTGCACCGCCAGCGTCTGGGTCAAATCCCCTGTAGCCATGCGCGTGGCCAGTTGCATGCCCTGCCGCAACGGCTGCGTCACCATCCGCGTGATGCCCCACGCCAGCAATGCCCCCACCACCAGGGCCAGGAGCGGCGCCGCCACCGCCACCGTCCGGGCCACGCCGGCCTGGGCGATGGCCTTCTCCGCCGCCGCGCGGCTGAGCTGATGATTGAGCGTTTGCAGTTGCTGCAAGGAGGCCAGCGCCGCGGATTGCGCCGGCTGGCAGCGCGTATGGAAGGTTTCCGCCAGTTGCCGCTGCAGCGCCACCGCCCGCTCGGCCATCTGCTGCAACCGGGTAAGTTGTTCGAAGGTGCTGGAGACCGCCTTCTCCAAATCATAGGCCCGCGCACTCAGGGCATTGGCCTCATCTTTGGCTTCCACAAGGGAAAGAATCCGGCGCACGCTTGCATGAAATTGTTGATGCGGTTGCCCCACCGCGGCCAGGATTTGTTGCGCCTCGGCATTGGAAGTCTTGAACTGGGCCAGCCAGCGGCCAAAATTGCAGGTGGTATGATCCGTAACGTTGGTGAACGCATGCTCTTCATACATGCGCTCCATGAGCCGCATTTCCACGCTGTAGTGATCCCCAATGAAGCGGTTGATGTTGGCCATCAAAAGATGCGGATTCCCCAAATCCAGGGCCACCCATTGCTCCGCCAGTTGCAAACACTCCTGCAGGTGTTGCTCGTACACCTTGTCCTGCGCCTGCCATTGCCGCCACAGTGCCTCCTCCTCGGCCGTGCGTGGCAGGGCGGCAAAACGTTCCACCTCTTCCCGCAGTTGCTTGCGGCTGGCCAAAATCTGCTCCATGGCCGCCTTGGCTGCTGCAGTCGGAATGTCCGGGTTCAACAATTCGGACAGCCTGGCCTCCAACACATCGGCATGGTGGGCCAGATTGCCCAGGGCCTGCACCCCGGCCATGCGCTCCTGGGCCACCTGCTCCAGCGCGGCAGAGGTCCGCGACAAATTATAATAACCCAACCCCCCCACGATTAATCCAAGGAGGACCACCCCGGCGAAGCCGGCGGCTATTTTGGCGCCTAAACTTAATTTCATAGCAAATTGGCATCGCCGCCAACGTTCTGCGGATGCGCTGGTCATCGGCCCCATGGATGGGCCATGGGCACAAGTCAACCTGCAGTGTCAGCTCAATGACGACACCCAAGGGGATATATCGGCACGGAAGAACCGGACTTGAGAAAAGATAATATGCCGGCGCCACAGCCCCAACTCACGGCTGCGTGGTCACCAGCAACAGCCAGTCCCCCGGCTCCGGGGTGGGCACCTGGCACGTCGTGGCGCCCAACACAGCCACCGCGGCCCGCCGCTCGCCATTCCGCGGATTGACCCACGTGAGCACAGGCGAGCCTCGCATGCCGGTCAGGGCGGAGAGCTGCAGCTCCACGATGCGATCTTCCGGAATGTAAATCAGCAGCAAATCGTTGCGCTCGGAACGCGCTGCGGCAATAAAACGCCGGGCCGCCGTCAAACCGGGCTGTACCGCCAGGATTTCCGGTGCCGGCCGCAGCCGCCAAAAATCAATGCTCTGGAAAAAATCCGCCAGCACGGTCATCTGCTGCGCGCCAGGCATCCGCAACGCCTCGCGCCACGGCAGCGGCGTGCCCGAATTGGGATGATCCACCGGCGGCCGGGTGCCGTCGTCCCATCCCCAAATGCCATGGCCGCCATAAGTGATGCCGGCGGTGGGGGCATTCAAAAGCGACCAATAATGTGCCCGGCGCACCACGTCCGCGCTCATGGCACCCGCCGCGCCGCCACCGTGATTCTCGTACGGGGCCTCCAGGCTGATGAACGGCTTGAACGGCGGCAGACGCCACTCCTGCGCCGCCGGCCCGCTGGTGATCCAGCGCAGATTGTCATCGCGGTCATTATGCCCGCTTTGATAACCCACGATGTCGTACCAGGGCTCCTGAATGAATTCCTGCCGCACCCATATCCGCCCGCCCGGATGACACGTCACCGGCGCATGGGCAATGTCGCCAAACACCTGCCGGCCAATCCGCTGCCACCGCGCCGCCTTCTCCCCCCGGTAATCGCCGTCGCCATTGAGAATCCACACTACCGCATCCGCCTGCCACCGGGCCACCATGTAACGGGCCAGCAGCACCGCCTGATCTTCCGGCAGGGACACCCCCGGATTGATTTGCGGGTTGGAGCCGCCTTGGATGGCCCACAACAGCACGGGCACGCTCAGCAGGCCGGCCTTGTTCATAGCCTCGACACGCCGGTCCAATTTCTGAAAAAAGCCCGGGTTGATGGCAATGCGCTCCCGCCCAGTGTAGGCCAGCTCGCCCTCACGGTTGCCGTCCGGCGCCGCCCGCCATTGCGTGGTCATCCACTGGACGGCGGTGAATTTCTGTTGGGCACGCGTCTGCAAGTAATAAGCCCATTCCGCATCAGTGGCTTTCAAGGGTCCATTCCACGCCGTATCCGCCAGCCAGAAAAACGGCGTCATGTCGTCATGCACCAGGTAACGGCCATCCGGTGAAACCCGGATGGGACCGTGCTGGCTGAAACGATTCCCAACGCCACTTCGTGCCGCGGTGCAAACAAAACCGCCGGCCACCCCGTGTAATCCGCGGTTGGCCGTATCAGTGCACTCGGTTTGCCACGTCCAGACCCCGGGGATGCGCGGCATGAAACGCACCCGCCAAGTCCGGCCGCCATCCCAAAAGCCGGGCACGCGCATCCGCTCCCCCTTCGGCGATACCAAGATGGCCATCAGGGCAGCCTCCTGCACGGGGTTGGTGTAAACCTTGCTGCTGGTAAAACTTAGCTCCAACTTGCCCCATTGCGGCACCAGCGGCTGCCGCGGGGCGGCCGTTAGCCAGCTCAGCACCCCGGCCAAAAGCCACACCCCCAACCCGCTTCGCCATCCGGCAGGGGCGCTCCTTGTCCACTTTGAATGCGGTCTCATAACACTCACATCTTAGGTAATCCACCCGGCCGTTGCACGGAAAATGTAACGGGGCAGCCGGGCCCACACCTCGCTTGGGTTACCCCTCTTGCCGGAGGTGCCGCCCCCTGCCAGGGCTCCCCCCTGCCGTACCGTCCTTACCGGCCTCCCGGGAAATTTCCGACATCCCCCCCTTGCGGTTTGCGCGGACGTGCTCTTCTTTTGGGACATGGTGCATGCGCCCGCAACGCCCGTCCACACGACCGGGCTGAATCGGTTTGCCTGGGTGACCGCTCTGGCCACCCTGGGCTTGATTGGCATGGGAGGACTGGTGACCAGCCACGGCGTGGGCATGGCGGTTCCTGACTGGCCCACCACCTATGGCTATAACATGTTCCTTTTCCCCATCTCCCAATGGGTGGGCGGGATTTTTTACGAGCATACCCATCGGTTATGGGCCTCCGGGGTGGGGTTGCTGACAACGATCCTGGCGGTGTGGATGTGGGTGCATCGCACCCAACATCTCTCCCGCAAACTTCTGCGCGGCTTGGGCGTGCTGGCCTTTGTTGGCGTCTCGGTGCAAGGCGTCCTCGGCGGCTTGCGGGTGACGCTGATCAAGGATGAACTTGGCATTGTCCACGGCACGCTGGCCCAGCTCTTCCTCGTGTTGGTTTTCGCCATCGCCCTCTACACCTCGCGCTGGTGGCCGCGCATCGTGCAAACCCGCGACCGGCAGCCCTGGGAGGCGCATCGCTGGTGGCTGACCCTGCTGGCCGCCATGACGCTGCTGCAGTTGGTGCTGGGCGCCACCATGCGCCATCAGCACGCAGGGCTGGCGGTGCCCGACTTTCCGCTGGCCTATGGCAAACTTTGGCCACCCACCGATCCTCAATTCCTGGAGACCATCAATCAAACCCGGCTGGATACGCGCGATTACAACCCCATCACGGCCGCCCACATTTATCTGCACATGGCTCATCGCGGCCTGGCCCTGGCTCTGTTCGCGGGAGTGTGTGCGCTAGCCTGGCGCCTGCGGCAACGGGTGGGTTCAGGACACCTTTTGACCGTCTGGGCCTATGGCTGGGTGGCCCTCGTTTTTGCGCAGGCTCTTCTGGGAGCCGGCACCGTCTGGAGCAACAAGGCGGCGGACATCGCCACCCTCCATGTGGTGATGGGCGCCGTGCTGCTGGTGTACGCCAGCCTGCTTGCCCTCGTTTCCTGGCGGTTGGCCCGGGCGCCGGTGACGCAAGTCGTACCTGTCCGGCAGCCAGATGCAGTCAAGGTGGCCATGGCATGAATTCAGAAATTGTAATCTCTTCCCCTTCTCGCAGCCGCTGGTGGGATGCGGCCTCGCTTTCCACCTTGGCTGAATTAACCAAAGCGCGGTTGAACAGTCTGGTGCTGCTGACCACCGCCGCCGGTTATTACCTGGGCAGCGAAGGCGCTCTGGATGCCTGGGGATTGGCCCGGGCCTTGGGTGGCACGGGCCTGCTGGCCGGCGGCGCGGCGGTATTAAATCAATACCTCGAGCGCGAATTTGACGCCCGGATGACCCGCACCGCCCACCGCCCCTTACCGGCAGGCCGCGTAAAACCCGAAACCGCCCTTCTTCTTGGCGGGCTGTTGTCCTTGGCGGGGCTCGTCTATCTGGCCGCCG
Source organism: Verrucomicrobiia bacterium (assembly GCA_026414565.1). Classification (NCBI taxonomy): domain Bacteria; kingdom Pseudomonadati; phylum Verrucomicrobiota; class Verrucomicrobiia; species Verrucomicrobiia bacterium. Next base: position 24,480 of record JAOAIT010000044.1, on the reverse strand, counting down.
AAGTGAATTTGCTGACCGCCTTTTTAGGGGCGGTGACGCTGATTACCTATTTGTTCATCTACACCCCCCTTAAACGCCGCACCATCTGGAACACCGTGGTGGGCGCGGTGCCGGGCGCACTGCCGCCCGTGATGGGATGGGTGGCCGCCCAGGGACGGCTCGACTGGGGCGCGCTCGCCGTGTTTGCCATTTTGTTTTTCTGGCAGGTGCCGCACTTCCTGGCCATCGCCTGGTTGTACCGCGACGATTATGCGCGGGGGGGGTACGTTATGTTGCCGGTGGTGGACCCGCAGGGGGCCCGCACGGCCCGCCATGCCTTGCACTACACCGTCGCCATGACGACGGCCAGCATTTTCCCCTCCCTCCTCGGATTGACAGGCGGGCTGTATCTGGCCGGCGCCCTGTTCTTGGGCGCCTTGTTTCTGTCCGCCACGTTGTGGTTTGCGCGGCGGATGCATCGGACCTCGGCGCGCGCCTTGTTTCTGGCCAGCATTCTTTACCATCCGGTGCTAGTGGGGCTTATGGTGTGGGACAAGATTTAACAGATTGCTTAATAGCTGTCCGGCCCCATTTGACACCGCGCTCGCACAAGACACTTTTAACCGGCCTGCCTTTCGCGGAAAAGGCGGCTTAAGGCATTGGGGATTCTACGGATATGCAGTCGGACACAGCCACGGTCGAACACGCGCACACTGCGCCGCACGGGTCTGAGGCTCATGCGGCGCACCATCCGCCGCTGAGTTTCTGGCGGCGCTACATCTTCTCGGTGGACCACAAGGTGGTGGGCATCCAGTACGGCATCACCGCGCTGGTCTTTATGCTCATCGGCTTTTTCCTGATGTTGCTCATGCGCTGGCAACTGGCCTATCCCGGCCAGCCCATCCCGGTGTTCGGCCCCATCCTCGAGGCCGTGCTCGGCGACGTGGCCCGGGGCGGGCGGATGACCCCCGATTTGTACAACTCCTTTGGGGCCATGCACGGCACCATCATGGTGTTTCTGGCCGTGGTGCCCATGATTGTCGGCGCGCTGGGCAACTACCTCGTCCCCCTTCAGGTGGGCGCGCCCGACATGGCCTTCCCCCGCCTGAACATGATGAGCTACCACATCTACTTTTGGGGCGGGGTGGTCATGCTGGTCAGCTTCTTCATCCCCGGCGGCGCCGCCCAATCGGGGTGGACCAGCTACTCCCCGCTCGCGGTGGTGGTCCCCACCATGGGCCAGACCTTCTGGCTCATCGGCATGGTCCTGCTCATCACGTCCTCCCTGCTGGGCTCCATCAACATTATCACCACCATCATTCAACTGCGCGCGCCCGGCCTGACCTGGATGCGCCTGCCTTTTTTTGTGTGGGCCCAACTGGTCACCAACTTCCTGCTGCTTCTGGCCTTTCCGCCCCTGGAAGCCGCCGGCATCATGCAGTTGATGGACAAGGTGCTCGGCACCAGTTTCTTCATGCCCAGCGGCCTGGTGGTCGGCGGCCAGCCGATGGACATCTCCGGCGGCGGCAGCCCCCTGCTCTATCAACATCTCTTCTGGTTTCTGGCGCACCCCGAGGTCTATGTGCTCATCCTGCCGGCGCTGGGCACGCTGGCGGAGGTCATCTCCACCAATACGCGCAAGGCCATCTGGGGCTACCGCTTGATGGTGTACAGCTCCCTGGCGCTGGGATTCCTCTCCATGATCGTCTGGGCGCATCACATGTACCTCACCGGCATGGGAACCCGCCTGAGCACCTTCTTCCAAACCACCACGATGATCATTTCCATCCCCTCGGTCATCATTATCACCTGTTTCTTTGTCTCGCTGTGGGGCGGCTCCATCCGCTTCAACACCCCCATGCTCTTCGCGCTGGCCTTCCTGCCCATGTTCGGCATCGGCGGCCTGACCGGCCTGCCGCTGGGATTCAGTTTCAGCGACATTCATCTGCACGACAGTTACTACGTCATCGGGCACTTCCATTACGTTGTGGCCCCCGGCACCATCTTTGCCATCTTTGCCGCCATTTACCACTGGTATCCCAAGGCCACAGGCCGCTTCATGAATGAATTCTGGGGACGCGTGCACTTTGTGCTCTCCTTCATCTTCATGAACCTGGTGTTCTTCCCCATGTTCCTCCAGGGCATCTATGGCATGAGCCGCCGCATGTCGGACGGCGGAGCCACCTATGCGCAGGCCGATAATCTGGCGGTGGTGGGCCTGCCACAGTGGGTGGTGGACCTGAACATCAACATCACCCACGCCGCCATCGGCCTGATGCTGGCCCAAATCCCCTTCATCATTAATTTCTTCTGGAGCCTGCGCCATGGCGAGCCGGTGAAATCTGACAACCCCTGGCAATCCACCACCCTGGAATGGCAGACGCCCACGCCGCCCGGCCACGGCAATTTCCTCGAACCGGTGCGCGTCTATCGCAGCGCGTATGAGTATTCCATCCCCGGCCGCAGCGCCGACTTCACCCCGCAAAACCAGCCTCAACCCGCTCAGTAAATCCGGCCTATGTCTTCGGCAGCGATGGAAATCCCCTACACGGTGACGCCCCGGCGCGAAACCGGTTTGTACAACGGCAAGCTGGGCATCTGGATGTTTATCGCCTCGGAGGTGATGCTCTTCGGCGCCCTGTTTTCCTCCTACGCCGCCCTGCGCACCGGCGCGGACTACTGGCCCACGCGCATGATGAGCCTGGCCATGGGCACTATGAACACCGCCATCCTCATCTCCTCCAGCATCCTGGTGGTCATGGGGTGGACGGCCCTCAAGCTCAAGCAATTTGACAAGTTCAAATTGTACCAGGGGCTGACCCTCCTATGTGCCGTGGTGTTTCTCTGCATCAAGGGCCTGGAGTACCGCCAGAAATTCATCCACTATGAAGTCTGGCTCACCGACCAGGCGGTGGCCAAACTCACCGCCGCCCACCCCCACCACGAGCAATGGCTCAAGGAGCCGGGCGTCTTCCCCGGCCGCCGCAGCATCACCGGCCACCTCGAGGGAAATCCCTGGCTGCTCACCCACAAGCAGCTCAAAGCCAAGGGCATCCAGGAAATCGCGATTTACCCCGACGTCGCCGCCGGCGGACACGCCGAGCCGATTAAAATTGCGGTCAGCGACATTTTCCGCATGACGGCCTATGCCCCGGCCCACAGCAGTTATTTTGCCATCTACTACGCCCTGACCGGCCTGCATGCCCTCCACGTCATTGGCGGCATCATCGTCATGTTCTACCTCTGGGGACCGGGCCGCCGCATGTGGTTCTCTGAACCGGAGCGCTTCACCAACCGCATCGAGTGCTCGGTGGTGTACTGGCATTTTGTGGACTTCGTCTGGCTGATTGTCTTTCCGTTGTTTTACCTCTTTTAGCGCCCTATGCCCCTCAAAGCCCTCCACATTTTTTTCATCACCGCGGCCTTTTTGCTGACCCTCGGCCTTGCGGCCTGGGCCTTCAATATCTACCTTAAAACGGGCGAAACCGCCTTCGCCGTGTACGGCGGCGGCTCGGCCCTCTCGGGCATCGTCCTGTTTGGGTACGTGATTTATTTCTGGCGTAAAATGAAAGGCATCCAATGAAAACGCCCTTGATGTGGACGCGGCTGGCGCTGGCCGCACTGCTCTTGTTCTGGTTGAGCTGGACCCCGCAGGCGGCCGCCTGTGCCACCTGTTTTGGCAAGTCCGACTCGAAACTGGCCGAAGGCCTGAACATGGGCATCTTTGCCCTGCTGGGGCTGGTGTTGTTGGTGCTGGGCTGGCTGGCCGGCTTCTTTATTTACCTCTCCCGCCGGGCTGCCGCCGAGGCCAAAGCTGCCGAGACGATGCTTCCCGCTTCCTCTTCCTCCAAGCCATGAATCTGCTTCTTTTCGCCAATCTGGTGCCCATGCCGCCGCTGGCCTCGCAACATGGCCAGGACGTGGATCGCCTGATCAATTACCTCCACTGGCTCATGCTCGTGCTGTTCATCGGGTGGGGGGCTTATTTCATTTACGTGCTCTTCCGTTTCCGCCAGACCAAGACCCCCAAGGCCAATCATCTGGGGGCCCAGACCAACGCCCCCAAATACCTCGAACTGGTGGTCGCCGGCATTGAAACGCTCATCCTGCTGGCTTTCGCCCTGCCCATGTGGGCCAAGCTCACCGATCCCAAAAATCTGCCGGTCGGCCAGGAGGTTACCCAGGTGCGCGTCACCGCCGAGCAATTCCAATGGAATTTCCGCTACCCCGGCCCCGACGGCGTCTTTGGCCGTCAGGACATCAGCCTCGTGTCCCCCAGCAACCCGCTGGGCTACGATGACAAGGATCCCGCCGGCAAGGACGATGTCACCCCCCCGATGGGCGAAATGCATGTGCCGGTGGGCAAACCGGTGGTCATCCGCCTGACCAGCAAGGATGTGATTCACAGCTTCAAGGTCGTGGCCTTTCGCACCACCCAGGACGCCATCCCCGGCGTGCCCACCACCACCCAGTTCACCCCCACCCGCGTGGGCCGCTACATGATCACCTGCGCCCAACTCTGCGGCAATGGCCACGCCAAAATGGCCGGCTATGTGGTGGTGGACACTGAGGAAGACTACAAGAAATGGCTGGCCGAACGCAGCAAAACCGGCGTAGCCACCAGTTTTGAGTAAGTGCAGCAGCCCGGCGATTCTCGCTCTCTGCCCCCTCCCAGCGTGCGGGAGTCGTCTTAAAGCTCGTAATCCTCGTAGTGCTTGAAGTGGGCGGCCAGACGTTGTTGAACGCTCTCGCTGACCAGATCGCACAATTCGTTGACGCTGGGATCAATCAGCGAATACCACACGGTATTCCCCTCTTTGCGCCGGCCCAGCACACCGGCGCTGGTCAATGCCCGCAGGTGCTTCATCAGCATGGCCTGGCTCATGCGCAGGCGCGCCCTCAACTCGGGCAGTGAGCGTTCTTTCACCCCGTCATCCAGCAACTCAATGATCTTGAGGCGGTTGACATCTCCCAAAAGGCGGAAACGGGCTGCAATAACATGCAACCCCTGATCCGCAGGCACCCGGCTGACTGGTTTCTTCCCCATATCTGGCCCGCTGCTAACAGTTTGCGTCGCTGCGCCTAACCTACGGGCAGGCGGGCGGGATGTCAAATGCCGGTAAATTACAGAGAGAATAAGCCGCTCCGGAGCGCCCAGATTTTGCTTGAATGCAGGCCGTCTTTGGCGCGTCATACCTTTGTTAACAATAACCAATCCTTATGAGCAAGCACTGGTCAGTCAATCGGCGCAGCTTTCTGCGGTCGGCCGCCCTGGCGGCGTCCACTCCGTTCATCCTGCCTTCGCATATCTGGTCCGCGGAGGTCAGCCCCAACAACCGCATCACCATGGGATGCATCGGCATGGGCACCCAGGGGCGCGGTCTGCTGGGTGGCTGGCTCGGCAGCGCCGATGTTCAGGTGGTGGCCGTCAACGATTGCGACGGCTTCCGGCTCCAATACCACAAGAAAATCGTGGAAGATCGCTACGCCAAAAATACCGGTCAGGGCACCTACAAAGGGTGCGATGCCTACAAGGATTTTCGCGAGCTGCTTCAGCGCAAAGACATTGACGCCGTGTGCATTGCCACACCAGACCACTGGCATGCCATCCAAAGCATCATGGCGGCCAATGCCAAAAAGGACATCTACTGCGAAAAACCGCTCTCCCTGACCATCGCCGAGGCCCGCGCCATGGTGAACGCCGTGCGCAAAAACCAGCGTGTCTTCCAAACCGGCAGCATGCAGCGCTCCTCCCGCGAATTCCTCAAGGCCTGCGAGCTGGTGCGCAACGGCGTCATCGGCAAAATCCAGGAAATCTATGTGTCCGTCGGCGGGCCCTCCAAGTGGTGCGATCTGCCGGAGGAACCCATGGAACCCGATCTCGACTGGGATATGTGGCTGGGGCCGGCCCCCATGCGCCCCTACAACTCGGTCCTCAGTCCGCGCCGCGTCGTCAAGGAGGAGAACGGCGTGAAAAAGGAATCCCCGCACAGCCATTTCCCCAACTGGCGCAATTACCGCGAGTACTCCGGCGGCATGATGACCGACTGGGGCGCCCATCACTTCGACATTGCCCAATGGGGCCTGGGCATGGACGAAAGCGGACCGGTGGAAATCATCCCGCCCGACGGCAAGGACGTCAAACGCCTCACCTACAAATATGCCAACGGCACCCTGATGTATCATGGCGGTCTGCAGGGCTACGGGTTCGGCGTGGTTTTCGTGGGCGAGAAAGGCAAGATTTGTGTGGACCGCGGCAGATTCAAAGCCGAGCCGGAGGGCATTGATGCGGAGTACAAACCAGGCGGCCTGCCCATCAAGTTGTACAACAGCTCCAATCACCAGCGGGACTTCCTGGCCTGCATGCGCTCCCGGCAAAAACCCATTTGTGATGTCGAGGTGGGCTGCCGCTCGGTCACCGTCTGCCATCTGGGCAACCTCGCCTACTGGAACAAGCGCGCCCTGAAGTGGGACCCCGTGAAGGAGCGCTTCATTGGCGACGCCGAAGCCAACTCGTGGCTTGACCGGCCCAAACGCGCCCCGTGGGACAAAGCGGTGTAATCCGTGATTGGTCGTCGTCCCTTGCCCAATCCCCTGCCCCCTGGCAGGGGATTGCTTTTGCCAGTTTATGTGGCGGGAGCCCTGGATTGAACTCGGGCGCGGCCGCAGCCGCGTCTGCATCCCGATAGTCCATGAAGACCGGCAGTGCCTGGTGATGGACAAACCCGCCGGCTGGCTGCTGGCGCCCGCGCATTGGAATCGCACCTCGCGCAACCTCACCGCCGCCTTGATGGCGGCCATCCAGGCGGGCGCGCCCTGGGCCCGGGCGCGGCAGCTCAAGTTTCTACGATTCGTGCATCGTCTGGACGCAGAAACCACGGGCCTGGTGTTGATGGTCAAACAACGGGCGCTGGTGGATGCCTACACTCATCTGTTTGAACATCGCCTCGTGCATAAGGTGTATCTGGCGGTGGTGAACCGGCCTCCCCCGCAACCGGAATGGGTTGCCACCCAGAAAATCGCTCCCGTGCCGGGGCGCCCGGGCCTCATGCGCGTGGACGAAAAGCGGGGCAAACCGGCCGAGACCCATTTTCGCGTGCTGGCCGGCCATCCCCACCTCACCCTGGTGGAAGCGCGGCCCCTTACCGGCCGCACCCACCAAATCCGCCTGCATCTGGCCGCGGCTGGCTGTCCCGTCACCGGCGATGAACTCTATGGCGGCCAGCCGCCCACGCCGGCGGCACGGGAGCGCTTTCCCCTGGCCTTGCGCGCAACCCACCTGGCCTTCGAGCAGCCCCATACCCGGCAGCCGGTGCGGGTGACCGCTGATACCAAGGCTTTTCTTGCGGCCTTTGGATTTGCGTCCTTCGCGTGGCAGCCGCCGCCACCGCCATAAGGCCGGGCCTATTCGGCCAGCAATTTGCGCACCTTTTCGGCCAGGTTGGCGCGGGCATTCATGTCCACCAGCACCCCTCGCTTGTCCACCAGCCACATGGTGGGAATGGCCGTAATGCCATATTCCTGGCCCCATTTGTTGCCCCAGGCCTTGCCGTCAAAGTACTGTGGCCAGGGCATCTTCTTCTCCTTGATAAACTTGAGCAGGGCATCCTTGTCGCTGTCAAAGCTGATGCCTACAATCTCGAATCCCTTGGGATGCAATTCCTCGTAGGCCTTGAGCACATTGGGCAGCTCGGCCACGCACGGCCCGCACCACGTGGCCCAGAAATCCACCAACACCACCTTCCCTTTGTAGTTGGCGAGGTTGACCTCCCGGCCGTCCACCGCGGTGAAGGACAGCTCCAGCGGCTTGCCCAGGATCTCCAGCCGTTTGAGCAGGCCGCTGCAACGCTCCTTCACGGTCTGGGGCGCCCGCGCGTCTTTCAACAATTCCTGCGCCAGCTCGCGGCTTTTGGCTGCCTCGGCGTTGGCGGCCACGGAGTAGAGCATCTCATAGACCTCCGGCTGTTGGGGAAATTCCTTCTGCAGCTCCCGCGCCCCTTTTTCCAGCTCGGCCAGCGTGGCCTGCATGCCCTCGCTTTGCGCGGCTTGCACGCGGCGCTCCACCTGTTTGTTTCGAATCTCGAAACGATCTTCCTCGGATAAGTCCTTCTCGGCCAGCCGTGCCTTTTCCAGCTCAATGATCCGGTTCTCCAGCTCTTTGCGGCCCATGCTGTAAAGCCGGTTCAAAAACTCATATTCCTTTCGCCGCGCCCGGGGGGCATTCGGATCCTGCGGGAAACGGGTGTAAAAGTCCCGCGCCTTCTCCGCCGCCTTGAGGAGAGTCTCCTTGACCGTCTCCAGATACTTCTCGTATTCCTCGCGGGAGGGCCGCTGGGCACGCCATTCCTTGGGCGTCGGGGGCGTGCGGCTGGCCAGTTGAAACTCCTCCCAGGCCTTTTCTGCCTCGCTGAGTTCTGCGCCTTGCAGTTGCCCCACGCACAATCCCCCCACCATCGCCAGTGCCAGGCAACCCTGACGGAAAGCAGTCCACATGGTCTTCATCATTTCAATCCCCCGCCCAGACTGGCCCATCCAGCGGCGGTGTATCTAAACTAGCCCCGAGCCCTGCCCCCGTGCAAGCGCCGTTTCGGCCTCGTCAAAAGGCCCCTTCTCTGGCAGGATAGAAGGCCATGAAAGCACCACCGCTGGTTTGCCTGTCCCTGTCCATGGCTCTCTGTGCTCAGGCGGCGGCCACCTTCCAACCGAATTATGATGAAGCCAAAGTGCCGGAGTACCGCCTGCCGGATCCGCTGGTCCTGCCCAATGGCAAAATCATTGATGACGCCAAAACCTGGGAAAAGAAAGGCCGGCCGGCCATTCTGAAATGGTTCACCGACCACGTGTATGGCCGGGCGCCGGGCCGCCCGGCGGGGATGAAATTTCACACCTGGTCTTATGACCGCCAGGCCCTGGGCGGCAAAGCCACCCGCAAAGAAATCATCATCTACCTGACCGGCAAAACCAACGGCCCGTCCCTGGAGCTGCTGATCTACGTGCCCAACCAGGCCCTGAAACCGGTGCCGGTGTTTCTGGGCATGAATTACTTCGGCAACCAGTCCGTGCATCCCGATCCGGCCATCAAAATCACCGAACGCTGGCTGCGCCAGGGCCGGGAGGAGGTCGTGGTGAAGAATCGCGCCACCGAGAAATCCCGCGGTTTTCAGGCTTCCCGTTGGGCCATCGAAGAGGCCCTCCAACGCGGCTTTGCAGTGGCCACGTTTTATTATGGCGACATCGAACCCGATCATGAAAACGGCTGGAAAACCGGCGTGCGCGCCGCCTTGAGCAGGCAGGGGACCAACACGGTTTTTGGCCCCTCGGACTGGGGCGCGCTGGCCGCATGGGCCTGGGGACTCAGCCGGGCGATGGACTACCTTGAAAAAGACCGCGATCTGGACGCGCGCCGCGTGGTGGTATTTGGCCATTCCCGGCACGGCAAGGCGGCGCTCTGGGCTGGTGCGGTGGACACCCGCTTCGCCATTGTCATTTCCAACGACTCCGGCTGCGGCGGGGCCGCCCTGAGCCGGCGGCGTTTTGGGGAGACGGTGGAGCGCATCAACACCGCTTTCCCGCACTGGTTCTGCGGCCTGTTCAAACAATACAACCAAAACGAAGACGCCCTGCCGGTGGATCAACACGAATTGATTGCCCTCATCGCGCCCCGCCCTGTCTATGTCGCCAGTGCCGACCAGGATTTATGGGCTGATCCCAAGGGGGAATTCCTGGCCGCCAAACATGCCGAGCCGGTGTACCGTCTCTATGGCCTGCCCGGCTTGGGTGTGGCGGAAATGCCGCCCACCAACACCCCCGTGGGCGGGCACATCGGCTACCACTTGCGGGCGGGCGCGCACGACATCACCGCCTACGACTGGGAGCAATACCTCCGCTTTGCCGCCCGGCACTTCGGCATGCCCTGAGCCCCCAGATCACCAGAAAGCCCCAAAATGCTTGCGGCTCAGGGGATCCATCGCCTCATGCTCGCGCATTCGCGACATCGGCACCCAACGCACCGACCCATCCAGATAAGCCACGTTGCCCCCGCGGCTCCCCGCCTGCGCCGGAGGCACGCCGCCCACACTGTATAGGCGCACCGTCTCCACCTCCTTGTAAGGATCCAGCTCCGTGCGTCCCCCCGTGGCGGTATGCTGTGCCGTGCTGAATTTTTCCGTCATCGAATACTGGTTCAAATCACAAAACAGCTCCAGCACCGGCTGCCCGTTGGTCGGACGTTCATTAATGCTTTGCGGCGATTGCCAGTTGAATTTGGCTGGCGGCAAATCATCATAATACCCACGACCGCCCAGGTAATTGTACCCCAGCTCCACCCCGCGCACCTCCTTCCTCGGCTCGCTGCCATAACAGGCGTACACATTCGGACAAATCATCACCCGGTAGTTGAGCTGATATTCCAGCCAGACTTTGTACGTCTCGTCCGACAGCCAGGAGATGTGCTGAAACAAATTAAAGCCCCCGATTTTATTGTTCATCCCCGAGGGCAGCCGCTGCCGGTTGTCATCCGCATACGCATGCATGGCCAGCGCCAACTGGCGCAGGTTGCTGACGCATTGGGTGCGCCGGGCCCGCTCCTTGGCCAGCGCCAGGGCCGGCAGCAACAGCGCCGCCAGAATGGCAATAATGGCCACCACTACCAGCAGCTCAATGAGCGTAAAGCCCCCCCGCTCCTCCCGCCGGCCAGGCATCCCTGCGCGGTTCTGGCATGGCTGTCGCAACGTGGGATTGACTACCCCTCGCGTGGCCTTCACGGCTTTAACATGCGCCATGCCCACCCCTTTTGCAACGGCGAATCCGCCCACCCGCCTGCCCCCAACCCCGGACCCGCCCGGCGACGCCCATTTTAACATTGCCAGCCGCGGCGTTTCAGTTTTGAGTGCGCTGCCGGTGCAGTGAGTGATTTCGCGGCACAACTCAACGAGGATCTGGCCCGCTGGCGCGCGCGCGGCCTGGGCCGGGTATTGAACAACCTGGAATCTCCCCAGGGGCCGCGCATCCGGCTGGCCGGCCGCGATTGCCTCAATTTCTCCGCCAATGACTACCTCGGCCTGGCCAACCATCCGGCCTTGAAAAAAGCAGCCGCGGCCGCCCTGGAACAATACGGCGCCGGCGCCGGTGCTGCGCGCTTGTTGAGCGGCTCTCTGCCCCCCCAGCAAGCCCTGGAGAGGGCGCTGGCCCAATACAAGGGCGCCGCGGCGGCCCTGAGTTTTTCCAGCGGTTATGCCACTGCCCTGGGCGTCATTCCGGCCGTGGTGGATAGAAACGACGTGGTGTTGCTGGACAAACTTGCCCATGCCTGTCTGGTGGACGGCGCCCGGCTCAGCGGCGCGCGGCTCCGGGTTTTCGCGCACAACGACCTGAACGACCTGCAGGCCAAGTTGTCCTGGGCCGCTGCCCAACGCGCCGCCGGCGCCGCCCAGCGGATTTTAATCATCTGTGAATCCATCTATTCCATGGACGGTGACGCCGCGCCCCTGGCCGAAATCGTCGCCCTGAAGGAGCACCATCAAGCCTGGCTCATGGTGGACGAAGCCCATGCCACCGGCGTGCTGGGGCCTCACGGCGCCGGGCTGGTCCAGCAGTTGGGCCTGAGTGCCCGCGTCGAAATCCAAATGGGCACCCTGGGCAAAGCCTTGGGCGCAGCCGGCGGATTTATTGCCGGCCCTGCCGTATTGCGCGACTGGCTGATCCACCGGGCACGCAGCTTTGTCTTTTCCACCGCACCCCCGCCCGCCGTGGCGGCAGCCGCTCTGGCGGGGCTTCAAGTGGCGCAGTCCGAGGAGGGTGAACAGCGCCGACAGGCCCTGCGCCTCCGTCGCGCGCAACTGGTGGAGGGCCTGCGTCGCAACGGCTGGCCGGTCCCCGACCCCGCCGCCGCCATTGTCCCCCTGCTGTTGGGCGCAGAGGAGCGGGCCCTGGAGTGGGCTGGGCGGCTGCGCGAAGCCGGCTTTTTCCTGCCGGCCATCCGCTATCCCACCGTCCCGCGCGGGCGGGCGCGCCTGCGCATCAGCCTCAGCGCCGCGCACACCGCGGAGGAGGTAGAGGCGCTCTTGCGTGCTTTAGGCAAACGACCATGAACCGCCTGGCCCAACTGGACGTGCGTTATGTGTGGCATCCCTTCACGCAAATGCGGGAGTGGATGCGCCAGGAACCCATCGTCATTGTCCGGGGCCGCGGCCCCCGCCTATGGGACGTGCACGGCCGCGCCTATCTGGATGCCAACGCCTCCATTTGGACCAACCTCCACGGCCACTGCCATCCGGTGTTGAATCGGGCCGTGCGCGCACAGCTCAATAAAATCGCTCACAGCTCCGCCTTGGGCCTCGCCAATGAGCCGGCCTCCCTGCTGGCCGCCCAACTGGTGCGGCTGGCACGGCTCCGCGGGAAGCAATCCCTCACCCCCCCGCTGACCAACCCCACGCTGGAAAAGGTGTTCTTTTCAGACGACGGCTCCACCGCGCTGGAAGTCGCCCTCAAACTGGCTTACGAGGCCAGCCGCCGCCTGGGCCGGGCCGGCAAAACCCCGCGTTTCCTTGGCCTGCAGGGTGCCTACCATGGCGACACCGTAGGGGCCGTCAGCCTGGGGCACATTGATTTGTTTCATCGCACCTACGCCGGGCTGCTGTTCAAAAGTGATGCCGTCATGGCCCCCTACTGTTACCGCTGCCCTTTTAATCAGGCCAAACCTGAACGCGCCGATGCCCGCACCTGGCGCCGCTGCCGCTGGGAATGCCTGGACCAGTTGGAAAACAAACTGGCCCGCGCCCGCCGCCAGGGCCGGCCCTACGCCGCCTTTGTTTTTGAACCGCTCCTGCAAGGCGCGGCGGGCATGATCCCTCAGCCCCACGGCTGGCTGCGCCAGGCCGCCGCCCTGGCCCGCGCCCACGGCGCCTTCCTGATTGCCGATGAGGTCATGACCGGTTTCGGCCGCACCGGCACGCTCTTTGCCTGTCATCGCGAGGGTGTGCAGCCGGATTTCCTCGCCCTGGCCAAGGGACTGACCGGCGGTTACCTACCCATGGCCGCCACCCTCACCACCCTCGAGGTCTTTAACGCCTTCCTGGGTGAATATGCCGAGTTCAAGACCTTCTTCCACGGGCACAGTTACACCGCCAATCAACTGGGCGCCGCCGCCGCCCTGGCCAGTTTACAACTATTGCAACAGCCCGGCGCCGCCGCCACCCGCCAGCGGCTGGCACGTCATCTCGCCGCGGCGCTGCAAACGCTGTGGACCCTGCCCACGGTGGGCGACATCCGCCAGGAGGGACTGGTGGCCGGCATCGAACTGGTCAAGGACTGGCGCACCCGCGAATCATTCCCCCTGGCCGCACGCGTGGGCTTTCGGGTCTGCGAAGCCATGGCCCGGCGCGGCGTGCTCACCCGGCCCATCGGCAATGTCATCGTGCTCATGCCCCCCTATTGTGTCACTCCCACACAAATCGAGCGGATGGTGGAAGTCCTGGCGGCCGCAGTGCGGGAAGTTCTCGGCCCAGACTGAGCTGTCAACCGGTAACGCCAGCCCCGCCGGGCCTCCCTGCCAGCCTCCAGGCCCAAGCCCTATGGCTTGGTGACAATGGCAAAAAAACCGTTCGCCTGGGTTGCAGCCACAAACACCGTCTTGGTGGTGCCATCCCCATTGAGCACCGTCAAATTCGGCGTGGCCCCCTGCGTGGTGGCAAACGGCACCACCGTCGAGGCACCGCCAAGCTGGCTCATGAACTGCACCTCATATTTCCAGCCGGAGGTCGTGGGAAACACCAGACGAAACTGGTTGCCGCCGGTCACCGGCGTGAGGGCCCCGGCAATCCGGTAACCCAGATTGGGTATTTGCACACGCAAAATGCCGGGGACTGGCGTGGCCTGGAATTGCGTCGTGTAGTTCGTCAACGGCGTCACCGCCGGCCCTGCAAGAACTGAACCGCTGGCACTGAAGCGGGAGCCGTGCGCGGGGCAAAGCAAAAAAGATCCATTGTAAGGATTCACCGGCTGGCCCTCGTGGGTGCAGCGGGATGTGACCGCATGAAACACATTGTTGGCCAGGCGCGTGATGATGATCTCCGCAAAACTCGCCGGCGTCCCCGTCACCCGCACCCGAATGGAGCCGTTGGTGTTCTGCAACGTCGTGAAGGGCGCCACCGACAAATCGCACACAAACGTGCCCGTCCCCCCCTGGCTCTGGGCCTGCGCCTCCACCACAAACCATTGGCGCCACGGCCCGCAAAATCCCATGCCCAACGCCCCCAGGGCAAAGAGGCGGACAAATTCCCGACGCTGAAAGGAACACGGATCGCTCATAGCTGGATTAATAAATTGGGTTAAGCTAACTAATGGTTATCATGGGTTGGATTTTCTGCAAATTTTTTAGCGCACCCAACGGCCCTCCCTTCCGGCTCCGGCGGGCTCCCCTGACCCATCCGGCCGCCGACACCGGCCCCCGTCATTCCGTTTGCGAATCATCACTATTGTGCTAACTAATACCCTATGCACCCACGGCTTTTCCACGCCCTGGCATGGTTGGGTTTGTTGCCCGCTTTCTGGGCCACGGCGGCCTTGTCTCCGGAGCAGCAACAGCAACTCCCACCTCCCGCAGCACGGACAGTGGATTTCGTTAAAGACATCCAGCCCATTCTCCAAGTTTCCTGCGCCCATTGCCACGGCCGCGGCAAGGACAAGGGCGGCTTCAAAATAGACACCCGCACGGACTTGCTCCGGGGCGGCGACTCCGGACCGGCTGTCCGGGTGGGGGACAGCCGCGGCAGTCTGCTCATTGAAATGGTCAGCGGCCTGGATCCCGACAATCTCATGCCCAAAAAAGGCAAGCGCCTGACCGCGCAGCAGGTGGGGCTGTTGCGGGCGTGGATTGACCAGGGACTGGCCTGGCCCGCGGATATTACATTTGCCCGCCAGCCCCTGCACAATTTGCACCCCCGCCGCTTGGAACCCCCTCCCCCCACCGCCACCAGCGGCCCGCATCCGGTGGACCGCTGGCTGGAAGGGTATTACCGGAAACACGGCGTGCCCCCCGCCGCTCCGGCACCGGACGGCGTGTGGGTCAGGCGGGTTTATCTGGACGTGCTGGGCGTGCTGCCCACGCTGGCAGAGCAGGAGGCCTTTGCCGCAGACCGCCGGGCGGACAAACGCGCCCTTCTGGTTCACCGCCTCTTGCAAGATCAACATCGCTACGCCGAGCACTGGCTCTCTTTCTGGAATGACCTGCTCCGCAACGACTACAAAGGCACGGGTTACATTGACGGCGGCCGCAAGCAGATCACCGCCTGGCTCTACAGCGCCCTGGCCACCAACATGCCCTACCATCAAATGGTGCGCGAACTGCTCAACCCCTCCCCTGAGTCCGAGGGTTTCCTCAAGGGCATTGTCTGGCGCGGGGCGGTCAACTCCAGCCAAACCCCCGCCATGCAGGCGGCCCAAAACGTTTCCCACGTCTTCATGGGCGTCAACCTCAAGTGCGCCTCCTGCCACGACAGTTTCATCAACGACTACACCCTGGCGGGCACCTATGCCCTGGCCAATGTCTTCAGCGAAGAGCCCCTGGAAATTTTTGAGTGCGACAAGCCCACCGGCCGCAAGGCGGGCTATGCTTTCTTGTATCCTGAGCTGGGCACCCTCACCCCCTCCACCAATCGCCAGGAGCGCTTCCGTCAAATCGCCTCCCTCATGACCAGTGAACGCAACGGCCGCCTTCCCCGCACCCTGGTCAACCGCCTTTGGGCCCGCTTCTTCGGCCATGGTCTGGTGGAACCAGTGGACGATATGGATGCTCCGGCCTGGCATCCGGAATTACTGGACTGGCTGGCGGAGGACTTTGTGGCCCACGGCTATGATATCAAGCATCTGATGGCCACGCTGCTCACCTCCCGCGCCTATCAGCGGCCCGCGGTGCCCGGCTCGGAGGCGCCCTCTTCCACTTATGTTTTCCGCGGCCCCCTGGTGCGACGGCTCACCGCCGAGCAATTCCGCGATGTGCTCGCCGACATCACCGGCGCGGGCTACCCTTCGCCCCAGCCCACCGTGGACTGGCTGCTTACCGAGCCGCCGCACATCCAGACCCAGCGCCTACAACAAATCACCGTGTTGCAAACCACCTCCTCCGCGGAAACCGCCACCAACCACTGGATGACCTGGTTTGTCCGGGAATGGGTGCTCCCCGGCCGGCCTGCCGCAGCCCAGGCTGTGCTGGCCGCCAACCTGGAATGGAAACTTTTTGTCAATGGCCAGGCCGTGGGGGACACCCGTTCTGCCGCCACCCCCGCCGTCATGGACCTGGCCCCCCATCTCCGCGCCGGCTTCAACCGGCTCGCGGTGCGGGTTGGCAAAAAACCGGAAAAAACACCCCTGCCCACCACCCGTAGCCTCGCCGCCTTCCTGCGCCTGCGCGTGGACGGCCAGGACTGGACGCCGGATTTGGCCCAACAGTGGCGCTGGACCACCGCCAGCACCAATGATTGGGAATCCCTCCCGCCGTTGGCTGAATGGGAAATGCTGCCCGCGGACGCAGCCCGCCAGGAAGCTGACTGGCTCAACGAACGCGCATTTGCCGCCGCCATCCATTCCTGCGAACGCTGGGGACGCTATCGCGCCGTCTGGGTAGCCGCCGATCCCCTGGCCGTGGCCCTCGACCGGCCCAACCGCGAGCAGGTCTGCACCGTCCGCCCCACCCAGGCCACCACCCTCCAGATGCTGGAGCTGGCCAACGGCAAAACCCTGGCTGCCCTGCTCCAGGAAGGCGCCGCCCGCTTGAACGAGCGCTCCCCCCAGCCGCCGGAGGCATTAATCCGCCAGGTTTACCGGCAGGCGTTGGGACGCCCCCCCACGCCCCGCGAAGAGGCGCTGATTCGCCGCTACTTGAAAGAACATGGCCGCCGCGAAGGCTGGGAAGATTTCCTCTGGAGCCTGGCCATGCTGCCGGAATTTCAAATGATTTACTAATCCGCTCTGGTTATGTGGCACCGTCCTATTCCTCCCTCGCGCCGTGACTTTCTGAAAACCGCCTCCGCCGCCATGCTCGGCGCCCTGGCGGCCGGTTTCCCGCGCCGTTTGGCGGCCGAAAGCGCCCCCAAAATCGAACCCGCAGCCGACCGCCTCATCATTCTCTGGATGGCCGGCGGCATGGCCCACACCGAAACCTTCGATCCCAAGCGTTACACGCCGTTTTCCAGTGGCCTCAAACCCTCCGACGTCCTCAGCACCTTTCCCAGCATCCCCACGGTGGTGGACGGCATCCGCTTCTCGGCAGGGCTGGAAAACCTGGCCAAAGTCATGGACCGCGGCACGTTGATCCGCTCCTACACCGCGGGGGACCTCGGCTTCATCTTGCACTCCCGCCATCAATACCAGTGGCACACCGGTTATGCGCCCCCCCAGACGGTGGCGGCGCCCCACCTTGGCGCGGTCATCGCCCGCACCCTGGGGCCCCTCAATCCCGCCGTCCCCGCCTTCATCAACATTGGCCAGCGTTTCGACGTCGGCGAAGGTGAGGAGCTTAAGGCCTTCACCACCGCCGGCTTTCTGGGAAGCGAATACGGCCCCTTTAACATCCCGTTTCCCGAGCAGGCCGCGCGGGCCATCCAGCCCCCGGAAGGCATGACGCCGGGACGCTTTCAAAACCGCGAGCGTTTTTACCGCCAGCTCCTGGCCCACAGCCCCATCATGCGCCACGGCAGCGAGTACCAGCGCGAATCCTTGCTGCGGGCGATGGACAACGCCCACCGCCTGCTCAACTCGCCCGCCGCCAAGGCTTTCGATTTAAGCCTGGAACCTGAAGCCTCGCTGCGCCAATACACCGGCGGAGTGACCAACCTCGCCAAAATCTCCGAAGCGCGGCAAACCCGCGACGGCACCTACGAAAAAAGCACTGTGGGCCGCTTTGGCCTGGGTTGCCTGCTGGCCCGCCGGCTGGCCGAGGCCGGGGCGCGTTTCATCGAGGTCACCACCGAGTACATCCCCTTTCTCAACTGGGACACCCACGAGAACGGCCACGAAAAACTGGTGCACATGAAGCAGGCCATTGACGCGCCCATTGCCCGCCTGATTTTGGACCTCGAAGAGCGCGGCCTCCTGGATCGCACCCTCGTCGTGCTGGCCAGCGAGTTCAGCCGCGACTCCCTCGTCGAAGGCAAACCCGATAAAAAAGTCAAAGACCAGGTGGATGTCCCCGACACCATTCAGGACCCCAAACACTACGGCATGCACCGCCACTTCACCGATGCCGGCTGCGTCCTGATGTGGGGCGGCGGCGTGAAAAAAGGCTACCTGCACGGCCTGACCGCCGATGAACGGCCCTGCAAGACCTTGCGGGACCGCGTGGTCATCGAAGACCTCCACGCCACAATTTATTATTTGATGGGCATCTCCCCCCAGCTCGCCTACGAAGTTGAAAAACGGCCCTTCTATGTCACCCGCGACGGCCAGGGCCAGCCCATCAAGGCCCTCATGGCCAGGGGATGAGCCGTCGCCGCCCGCCGCGGATTCAGGCCATCCCTCAGCCCCTTTGCGGAGTCTGTGGGATTTGCTTTGAAATCCATCGCATTCCGCGTTAAGGAAATGAAGGCGCGGGGCCTACACCCCCCCGCGGGCCGGATACCATGTTTCAAAACATTGGCGAGATGCTGATTCTGTTCTGGCGCACGCTGCAGGCGCTGCCCTTGCTCCTGCGCCATCGCCAGAAGGTCATGGATCAGATGTTTGAAATCGGCAACGCCAGTTTGTTGATGGCGTGCATCCTCTCCTTTTTCATTGGCGGCGTGCTGGCCCTGCAGACCGGCCCCGTGCTGGCCGAGCGCGGCCTGGCCAGCCTCTTGGGCGGCGTGGTGGGCATCAGCATCTGCAAGGAGCTGGCGCCGGTCATGATGTCCATCCTGATCGCCGGCCGCATCGGCTCCGCCATGGCGGCCGAAATTGGCTCCATGAAAGTCTATCAGGAACTGGACGCCCTCCGCACCCTCAACATCAATCCCGTCCATTATCTGGTCCTGCCCCGCATGACCGCCATCGCCGTGGCGCTGCCCACCCTGGTGTTGTTTGCCGTGTTGACCGGCTGGCTGGGCGGCGCGGTGGTGGCCCATTACAACCAGTCCATCGCCATTTCCTTTCCCACCTATTTCAACAACCTGCAGGAAATCGTGGAATTGGGCGACCTGGCGCATGGCCTGTTCAAAACCTTCTGCTTCGCCCTCGTGGTCGGGCTGGTCTCCTGCCATCAGGGACTGGTCACCATCGGCGGCCCGCGCGGCATCGGCCGCTCCGTCACCAAGGCCGTCGTCAACTCCATCGTGCTCATCCTGATTTTGGACTATTTTGTCACCCGGCTGCTGCTCTACTTCGAGGAATGAATCCGGCGGAATCCCATCCCAAGGGCGTCAAGGTGGCCGTGCGCGGCCTCAACAAGGCCTACGGCCAGCAAACCGTGCTGCACGACTTGAGCTTCGAGGTGGCCCCCGGCGAGCTGTTCGTCATCATGGGGCCCAGCGGCAGCGGCAAAAGTGTCCTGCTCCGCCACATCATCGGATTGGAAAACCCGGACGCCGGCGAAATCTTAATTGATGGCCAGCCGGTGGACGGCGGCCAGATCATGGACCGCTACCGCATGGCCATGGTCTTCCAAAGCGGCGCGCTCCTCAATTCCCTCACCGTGGGCGAAAATGTGGGGCTTTACCTCAGCGAGCACCGCCTCAAGCCCCCCGAGGAAATTCAGCGCATCGTCCGGGAAAAACTGGAGCTCGTGGGCATGGCCGGCACCGAACACAAACTGCCCGGCGAACTTTCCGGCGGCATGAAAAAGCGCGTCGCCATCGCCCGGGCCTTGGTGGTGGAACCCCAGCTCATCCTCTACGATGAACCCACCAGCGAGCTGGACCCCTTGATTGCCGTGACCATTGCCGAGGAAATCGTGCGTCTGAACGACCGCACCGGCGCCACCTCCCTCGTGGTGACCCATGACCGCGACCTGGCCTTCGGCATTGCCGATCGCATGGCCATCCTCCTGGGCGGCCGGCTCCGGGCCCTCGGCACCCCCGCCCAAATCCGGCAATGCCCCGATCCCGAAGTGCAAAAGTTTTTATCCGCAGACTTTAAATTCAAACCTCAAACCTGACGCTTATGCGCAACACTCTCGAAACCCGGTTGGGCATCTTTGCTGCGCTGGCCGTGATTGTGGCCGTCATCATTCTCGAGCTGGCCGGCAGCAAGGACCTGTTCCTTAAAACCTACCCCGTCCACGCCCTCTTCAAAAACGTGCACGAACTCAAAGTGGGCGACCCCGTGAAAATGGCCGGCGTGCCCGTCGGCCGCGTGGACAGCGTAACCCTCACCAACAACCTCGTCCAGGTCACCCTCCGCCTCCGCAAGGACGTCGTCGTGCGTACCGACTCCAAGGCCCGCATCAAGTTCACCGGCCTCATGGGCCAGAACTTTGTAGCGCTCGATTTCGGCTCCGAAAAAGGCCTCCCCCTCGAGCCCGGCAAATTCATCGAAACCGTGGAGGGGGCGGACCTCAGCGAGATGCTGGCCAAGGTGGACAATGTGGCCAGCGGCATCGAAAACATCACCCGCAGCTTCAGCGGCGACCGCATTGACAACCTCCTGGGGCCCCTGACCGATTTCCTCAAGCAAAACCGCGAGCCCCTCACCCTCACCATTGGCAACCTCCGCAGCATCTCCGATCAAATCGCCCAGGGCCGTGGCACCGTGGGCCGCCTCATCCGCGAAGACACCCTCCACACCACCGCCGTGAACACCCTTTCCAACTTTGAAGCCACCGCCCTCGAAGTCCGCAGCGCCATTGACGAAGGCCGGGCCGTCATCGCCAACGCCAAGACCATCACCACCAACCTCAACCTCGCCCTCTCCCGCGTCAACGAAATGTTGGATGGCGTCCAGGCCGGCAAGGGCACCGTCGGCCTCCTCCTCAAGGACGACAAGCTCTACACCGAAACCTCCACCGCCATGACCAACCTGCGGGAAATCATGCAGAAGATCAACCGCGGCCAGGGCTCCGTGGGCCGCCTGGTCAACGATGAAAGCCTCTTCAAAAACGCCAAACTGACCCTCCAAAAACTCGACAAAGCCACCGAAAGCCTCGAAGACCAGGGACCTTTGAGCGTCCTGGGCATGGCCGTGGGCACCTTGTTCTAACCCTCCCCGCCAGCCTCTCACCGGTAAAACACCAGGCCTTGGGGATAACCGCCTCGCCCCGGGATGGCCTTGCCTGCCCGCCTGCCCCGGAAAACCAAAACCTTTACCCAGGTCAAACCAGCCCCGCCGGTTTAAGCTAGAATAAGGACAACGGCCCGGGGCGGCACCCGCCCCGCTGCCCCACAACGTATGCCGGCAAACCAACCCACCAGCCTGCGCTGGCAGCGCGCCGGCCGGGCACCCCTCGTGGTCCTGGCCATGGCCTGCCTGGTGGCCGCCGTCTGGGGCGGTCTCCTTCGGCTGGGCGTGCAACTGCCCACCCCAGAACATGGCGCCAACTGGATCACCCTCCACGGCCCCTTGATGATTTGCGGTTTCCTGGGCACCGTCATCGGCCTCGAACGCGCCGTGGGCCTGCGCACCTGGTGGACCTACCTCCCGCCCATCCTGACCGCCGCCGGCTCCCTCGCCATGGTGGCCGGCGTTACCGCACCGCATCCCGTCTGGCTGGTCACCGCTGGCAGCGCGGTGTTTGCCGCCGTCGCCTGGCGCGTGGTGGCGTTGCAAAAGGCCCTCTTCACCCTCCTGATGGCCATCGCCGCAATGTGCTGGCTGGTGGGCAATGTGCTGTGGACCCAGGGCTGGCCCTTCAACCGCATCGTGCCCTGGTGGATCGCCTTCCTGGGCCTCACCATCGTGGGCGAGCGCCTCGACTTGAATCGCTTCACCCGCCCATCACCCTGGGCCCGCCCTCTGTTTTTTGCCGCCCTCGCCCCTTGCCTAACCGGCGTGATTGCCAGCGCCTGGCATCCCCTCTGGGGCGAGCGCCTGACCGGCGCCGGTCTGCTCGCCCTGGCGCTTTGGCTGGGATGGTTTGACCTGGCCCGCCGCACCCTCAGACACCCGGGCCTGCCTCGCTTCATGGCCGTGTGCCTCCTCACCGGTTATGTCTGGATGTCCCTCAGCGGCATCTTGATGATGCGCTTCAGCCCGCTGGAAAGCGGTCCCTTCCCCTATGACGCCGTGCTCCACACCTTCTTCGTGGGCTTTGTGTTCTCCATGATTTTTGGCCATGCCCCCGTCATCTTCCCGGCCATCCTCAATTTCACCGCCACCTGGCGCCCGGTGCTCTATGCGCACGTAACCATGTTGCACGGCGCGCTGGCCCTCCGGGTGATGGGCGACTTGCTGGATATATTCTGGGCGCGGCAATGGGGTGCCATCTTCAACGCCGTGGCGGTGGCCCTCTTCCTGCTCAACACCGTGGCCTCGGTGGTGATCCCCCCAAAATCTCAACTAAAGCGGCCACCCATCTCCTAGCCCGGCAAGCCAGTAACTCTACTCCCCTCTCCGGCAACTTAAGCACCGCTCGCGCCCACGCCGCCAGCGCCTTGCAGGGTGCCGCTCAGATCCGCCCCAATCGCGTTGTTAACCCTCGCAGCCTTAACCCTTGGTCTCGGGGGGCGCGCGCGTCTCGCGTGCCGGCTCCGGCCCCCGCCGAAGCCTCCCTCCCCGCCACGGCCTGAGCGGTGCTAAATTCCTTACACCGTTTGTGCGGGACACTGGGCGCTTTCAGGTGAAGAACACTTTTGCGAAGGAGACTTTCCCGTTGCGCAGTCGGACTTCAAGCATCCAGCGGTCGCGGTTGGCAAACAATCGAGGAAACCAAATTGACCTGGCCGGGTAAGCCCTTTGGTCTCCAAGCACGTAAACAAACTGTTTCTCACCTTGCTGGTCGCTGACAATGTCAGCTTTGCCCAGAAGGTTCTCAACCTGATTAGCGTCGAGGTTGAACAGCGTGTCCGCCTTCAATAGGTCGTCCACCATTTCAAAACGTCTGCCAGAGGTTGGTGCGGCTTGCTTCCAAGTTTCTGAATCGAACTTGAGTTTTCCGCGAGGACGGCAACGCTCCTCAAGTTTTGTGACACCAATCAGGTTAGGAGTCACAAAGTAATTCGCTGCGTAAAGAGTTGGTAACAAAACCAAACCCCCGAGAAGCAACTTCAATTTCTTGGGAAGCGCCATAACGCTATCTCCTCGGTGGTGATGACGCTGGTGCTCCGTTACGAATGGTGTAGAGCAAGCCACGATTCAAGGCAGCGAGACACGCAGCGGTGCAGGTTTGCCCCTGCCTCTGTGAGCTGATTCCAACTCCAAAGCCTACTTCGTTGTTGAGCCGGTCAATTTGCGTCGCAGCGTCGTTGCCGGTTTCTCGTTCTTGCATGAAGTCCAGCGCCCTGTCAGGACTGCCACAAGGCCCTGGATGTCGTGCCAGATCGCACGAGGTGATGCAGTGTGTCAGCATATCAGCGTCATTGCCCGGAGTAGCACCTGCACCGCGATGAGTCGAACCGTCTGGAGCGTTTGCGTTGGCTTGGGCTTCACCAAGTCCAAGAGTCAGGTCGCGATACCGCCGACAGGCCCATCGGTTGATGCAGAGGCCAACGTAAGCACCACCACCACCCACAACGATTATCCCGCCACCGATAATGATTGGATTGCGTCCGTCTGGATCAACCTTCAAGATAGGATTGTTCCTCACGAACTCGTAGAGATTAATGCCACCCTTCTCCCCCAACGGGTCTCTGCTTGGCCACCGGCCGGTGGTGGGATTGTAGTAGCGGTGGCCGTAGTAGAGGAGGCCGATTTCCCAGTCGAGGGGTTTGGTGGAGAAGAGGTAGTTGAAGGTCTGGGAGAGGGGGCCAGTGGCGCGGAGGAGTTCGCCAAAAGGGCCATACTCATATTGCACCACCAACAAACCATCCGCCCCCCGCACATACCCCATCACGTTCCCATTCCCATCATAAACCGGAAAATACACCCCTGCATTCGGGCCATTAATGATGAACGTCATCAATAACCCGCCCACGCCGCCCGCGCCTTGCAGGGAGCCGCTCAAGTCCGCCCCCCACACGTGCATTCGCACCTCGCCCGTCACTTCTTCCACTTCGGCGATCATGCCCCATCTATGATACTGGTATTTTCACCATCCTTGCAACCGCCCCAACCTGTTCACATTGTTAACCCCCGCGGCCATAACCATCGGCCTCGGGGAGCGCACGCGTCCCGCGTGCCGGCTCCGGCCCCCGCCCAAGCCTCCCTTCCCGCCGCGGCCTGAGCGCGGCTAGATTCCTTTACACCTTTTGGCGGGACAGCCGGTTGGGTCACTTCGGCTGCTGGAGGTCAGTCAAACTCCACTTGGCAATTTCGATTCCTCCTTCCAGCCCATCTTTCTTTGAGTAGGCCATGCCTTGAAGCTTGTTTGTGAACATCCCGGTTTGGGTGTCGTATTCCGCAACCCTCTTGTCGCCGTCGTTCACGATGACGAGAGTGCCCTCA